>CALCNS010000024.1 GCA_937897315.1 uncultured Bacillota bacterium | reverse complement strand
AAAACACCCGTCTGCAGGAACTCAATCGCAAATTGGCCCTCGATGAAGCCCTGTACCGCAGTGTTTTCGAACAAGCCCCACTGGGTATCGCGATTATGGAAGACCTTTATCACGCCGTGCGCACCGAGTTTGGTGAGATGAGCATTAACCCCAAGTATGAGCAAATTTTAGGCAGAAAAAAAGATAGCTTACAGCATCTGACCTGGGCAGACATCACGCACCCCGACGATGTAGACGCAGATATGGCGAAATTTCGCGAGTTCCAAGAAGGTTCGTCCGAAGGATACTCCCTGGAGAAACGATTTATCAAACCAGATGGCTCCGTAGTCTGGGTAAACCTACGCATATCTGCATTACAAGGGTTCTCTACCGAAAATCCTCTGCATGTCAGCATGATCGAGGACATCACCTCTCGTAAAGAAGCAGAGTTTGCCCTAGCCGAAAGCAGAAGACGCGAGTCGGTGTTGCTATCTCATTTACCGGGCATGGCCTATCGTTGCCAATTCGACACACAAGGAACCATGTTACTGGTATCAAAGGGGTGTTACGACCTGACCGGATATGCTCCTGAAAGTTTTATCCACAACAAAGAGTTGGCCTTCAACGATATCATGAACCCTGCTTATTGCGCAGAACTATGGGCTGAGTGGACACGAACCGTACCTCACCATCTCCCCTACCAATGCGAATATGAAATTACCACGGCTCAAGGGGAAAAAAAGTGGGTCTGAGAAGTAGGTGAGGGTGTGTATCGTGACACCGGAGAAGTAGAAGCCCTTGAAGGTATTATTTTAGATATTACCGACCGTAAACGCATGGAAGATCGCTTGGTATATGCCAGCGAACACGACGCTTGGACCGGGCTGCTCAACCGTGACTACCTGGAAAAAATGTTAAAAGAAGATAGCCAAACGCTGGCTTCTGTGCCTCGGGCCGTTGTTAGTGTAAACTTAAGCCGTATTCAAGCCCTAACCAGCAACTATGGTTTTCATTATACGCTAAACCTCATCAAAAAAGCGGCCAATGAGTTACAAACCTTATGCAGCGAGCAGATTCTGTTGTTCCAAACCTATGAGAACCGCTTTGTGTTTTACATAAGACGGGAAACCAATCAATTGCAGTTATTGGACTTTAGTCGACGAATTGCTAAGGTATTGGAACAAGTTTTTGTCACCGATCGCATCAACGTGGGTATTGGCATCTTGGAAATCGAGCCCGGATGCGATGTGCCGATTGATACCTTATTGCGACGTCTGCTTATTGCTTCTGAACGTTCGATGGCCATTTCCGAAAAAGAATACCGGGCGGCATTCTACGACGATACCTTAGTTGCTCTAATTGATCGTGAAGTGGCGGTTCGGCAAGTTCTCATGACGATAATCGATAGCAAACCCCAAGAACTAACCCTGCAGTATCAACCCATATGGGATGTACGAACCCAATCTGTTAGTGGGTTTGAGGCCTTGGCTAGAATCCACTCGGATGTTTTAGGGACGATATCACCTCTCGAATTCATCCCGATCGCCGAGAAAAGCAAACTCATTATCCCCTTAGGAGATCGGATTATTCAAAAAGCCCTGGCCTTTCTAAAGACACTGGAACAAAAAGGCTATCCGGATTTAAGTGTATCGATTAATATTTCTGCCATTCAGCTCCTAAGACCGGAGTTTGTTAGCGAATTGATGAAATTAATTCACCAAGCGAGGGTTTTACCGAAGAATGTGGGAATTGAGATTACCGAGTCGGTGTTTGCTGCCGATTTTGATTACATCAACCGGGTGATTGGGCACTTATCCGATGCGGGTATTACCGTATACATTGATGATTTTGGCACTGGATACTCCTCTTTAGCCAGGGAAAAAGAATTAAACGTGCACTGCTTAAAAATTGATAAGTTTTTTACCGACCAACTCGTGGAGGACGACCCCGAGACAGCCATTACCGGTGATATTATTTCGTTGGCGCACAAGCAAGGCCACAAAACCATTGCGGAAGGGGTAGAGTTGGAATGCCAAAAAGACTACCTTGTGGCACACAAATGCGACATGATCCAGGGTTACTTAATTAGCCCCCCGCTCTCCGAAGAACAGGCCCTCACCTTCTGCAAAGAAAAAGGCTGCCACGCATAAAAATTTCCCAATGGGGTCTGACCCCATTGGGAAATTTTTAAATTTATGCTTTTGTGAAATCGAGGTACCAAATCAACTGCACTTCGTTGCGCACTTCGGGTTCGTTGTAGTAGGCGTATGCATCTATGGCACCCAGAACCGCGCCATGTTTGTGGTAAAAGCGACAAGCTTTGACGTTGTTGTTTTGGCACTCGATTTTCATTTGTACGTAACCCCGTTCTTTCGACCACTCCACCGCCAACGTAAACAGCTGGCTCCCCACTCCTTGGTTGGCATAACGCGGGTCCACCCGAATATCCCAAAGCACACTCATATTGGTGCGCCCTGCCAACATATGCAACCCCGGTGTTTCTGCAGCCACCATAACGCCCCCTACCGGCAATTCACCGTCAAACGCCATGAAAAAGGCCCAATTCGCCAGGTTGAACAATCTCGGCAGCTCCGTCGCCCGTCCATAAATGCCCAAATTCTTCACAAACGGTACAACCGAAACCTCTCGCAAAATCAGCCCACCTAAGCCACCCTCTAGCCGCTCTACTTGCAATATGCTGTTGCCCCTGAACACCATGGGAATTTGGTCATACAATGCAAAACTTGTTTCATCCACCTTGCGAAACTCCATGCTAACGCCCTCCTCTCATGACACAACTTACAGTAAGGTTATCTTCTTCCCCTCGCAAACCAACAACCCATCCTCCTGCATCTTGGCGATTTCGCGGCTGATCGAAGTCCGCTGCACTCCCATCCGCCCCGCCAACTCGGTTTTGCTGATCTGCAACGTGAAGGTTTGTCCGTCACCCTTCAAGGTCTCGCGCTTGAAATAACGCAACAAATTCTCACGAATGGTCGTCTTGACCTGGTCCCGAATCGTGTTCCCTAAATACAAGGAATTCTGCGAATTCATCTCCAAGAATTTTCTCAAAAAGGATGGACTCTCGGTCATCAGCTTAAACAGACGTTCTCGCTTGATCTCCAGCAACACCACATCGCTACGCGCGGATACGGTCATGGGATACCACGGCTTCTTTGAGAAAACAATATTCCCCGCCAACTGATCTCCTTCAATCAAGGTGGACACCACCAGCAAATTCCCAGATTCATCGATTCTTTCCACCGCCACTTTCCCCTGAGCAATGATCTCCCAATTGTGACAGCGCTCGCCTTCTAAATGAATCACCGTGCCTTTTTTATATTCCCGCCACTTGAATTCCCCCAAGCGAAACGCTTCTTCCATCTGTAATTCTTCCGGCAAGGACATCAAGGCAACCTTATACTGTTGTTCCAATTTTTTCACCTCCGTTACCAATGTAACACTTTTTCGCTAAGCATACCATTATAATAAAGAAAATGCAACGTTACAATCCAACATAGAGGTGAAACTATTGAAAACTGCAACTACTATCCTTCGCACCGTTGCTCTTGTACTCTTCTTATTTCTGGTCACCCGAGGCAAAATGAATCTATGGCTGATCATTTTCGCCCTCAGTTTACTGGCTGCCCTCTTCTTTGGCAGAATCTATTGCGGTTACCTTTGCCCCATGAACACGGTTATGGGACCTGCCCAATGGCTCTCGAAACGTCTCGGTTGGCAAGCTAAAACTGCTCCAAAATGGCTGCAAAACCGATACCTCCCCTGGCTGGCACTCATCCTCAGCCTTGCAAGCATGATCCTTGCCCAAAAGGTACTCCACAAAAACATCCCTATCCTGCTTCTCTGGTTGGCCACTTCATTCCTGATAACCCTGCGTTATCACCCCGCTGTATTTCATAACCTAATCTGCCCCTTTGGTGCCTTGCAAAAGATAGCCGGCCGTTCGCCGCGCTTGGCAAAATTCGTGCACACTGACCGCTGCATCGGATGCAAAAAATGCGAAGCCGTTTGCCCCTCCGAAGCCATTGCTGTCACCAGCAAAAAAGCCTTCATCATCACCGAGCGCTGCCATCAATGCCAAAACTGTAGCAGTGTTTGCCCCACTGGTGCCATTCGATATACCCAAAAAACTCCATAAATGCCTCCGTGGCAACAAACAACCCCCAAATAGCGAAAACGACTTCAACAATCGTTTTCGCTATTTGGGGGTTTACGTGGATGTTACGTATTAGAAACGTTGAGTTCTTTGCGTGCCTTCTCCGAATCTACATCTTCTAAACTCAAAATAATCGCTTTAGCAGGGCATAACTTCACCGAAGCCTGTAAGGTCTCCACAGCTTCTTCATCCTCCGGCATTTTGCGAACCACGGCTTTATTCCCGGTCATCTCATAATACTCTGGGAAGCGTTTGGCGCACAAACCACAGCCAATGCAATAATCCTCATTGATTTGCAGCACGCTTAAATCACTCGCATCCGCCGGCATATCCTCTTTTTTGACGATTCTCCCCACCAGATACGCCATCACAAAAATCGCCGTCACCGTGAGCACCCAGCGCACTGCCATGAAGTTCACACCCAGAAACTTGGCTTCATTGGCTAACATGGGCACCTTAATCACAGCCCAGGCACTTAAAATAATCACAATATTCGATATACTTGCACCTTTTTTCAGCAAAGATTTGCCTATGGGAAAAGCGGCATAAACCGGGCCTGCCGAAATGCTGCCCAGCAACAAGGCCAGCAAATTCCCCTTGATGCCGGAATTCTTACCGAACCCACGTATGATCATCTCTTTGGGAACCAACGCCTCAATCACCACGGTCAGTAAGAAGATCACCGGCAACACCTGCATCATTTCCAGCAAATAATAGACACTGTTCCCCACCGATTTCATTGCTTTGTCGGGAGAAAACACAAACAGCGCCGCATAGACCAAGACCACAAACAAGGGTAACTTATTTTTCTTAAGAATTTCTACGGTCTTCATAGAATCACCCCCATGGTCAATGCAATCACGATGGCAAACCCAAAGCTCATCAGATTTCTGGTCAGTGCAAATCTCATGCCAAACTCCTTCTTCTCCAGCGGAAAGGTGACCATACCCACCATGGTCAACGTAGTCAAGAAAGCCACCGCCGGAACAATGCTCGCGCCAACCGTCACCAAAGACCCGACCAGCGGAAACGCCACAAATGCCGGAATTAAGGTAATGCTGCCCACGAGGGCCGATATCACGGTAGAAGTTAACGTGTTGGCCGAACCCAAAACTTGTTTAATCGTTTCCGGTGGGATCAAGGTCAGCACCAAACCAATGATGAAAATAATCGCGACGATTTCGCCGAGCATGTTACCCATCATCCCTTTCGACTTTTTCATCGCCTCAACCGTTTTTTTCTGATCCTTGACCAGCGAAATCACAGTCAGAATGATTGCGATGACCCAAAACAAAACTGTAAAAATATCCATAAATGCCCTCCTTCACATGATTGTTCCACTATAACAAGAAACAAAAGAAAAAGGTGTTACCTGGGTAACAGTGTACATCCAAACATGAGTCCAAAAATCAACTAATCACACAATATTCGTCGATTATGTGATTTTCACCACACTTTAAACATTCATTATGTGAAACCCCCGAGATTTCAAAGATGAGGACTGTCCCCACCTTAAAATCTCGGGGGTTTACATTTTCTGTAATATGGCAAACTCATTTAGCGTGTTAGGGGCAATCTCTTTTATCCTCTCCCAGCCTCTTCCATTTTTTTAATCTTCTGAAATAAATGAAGAAATAATATCTTCCCTCTTCACCTTCCCCCAAACACCCTCCCCCAATTCACCCCATTCACCCTCCAAATCACACCCATCCCAAGCCGCTCCATAGCGCGAAAAGCCCTCCGATTTTCTTTCTATTCTTCCTCTGAAAAATGAAAGGAAACTTCTAATGGGAAGTTCCAAACCGAATCGAAAAGTGATGAAAAAGGGAAATCGGCACGGAAGCGTTGATAGTGAATGCGAGTGGTTCAGGAGCACGGAAACGGTGGAAGAAGGGAAAAAACGGGAAAGTTGAACGATTCTGACTAATCTTAATTCGCGTTTTAAAAATATTACAAATTATGTATTTTTCCGAAATATGAAAAATTAACCAAAGTATCCAACTGTATGCCAAATCTGTTTAATGTATTGAAAAAGCTGTGCTTCAGTTCCGAAATTTGCCCATTTTTCAGGGTGTAGCTCTGTATCACGTGATGCCTGGCCTATAAGAAATGAGTTAATAACACCTTGCCCACTACCAAATATCTCATCTATTCTTTGTGCCAAAAGCGGAATTTGCGGTCCTCTAAAAAGTCCGCCAATAGAATGAACATTCATTTGTCTTTTGGGAATCCAGTTTAGTTCTATATCATATTTTTGGCATATATTTTCCGCCAGTGTAGCAAAGGTTGTTCCTTGGAAGGATTCATCCATGTAAAAACTTTGCACATCATCTTTCAGAGAAATATCGCCGTGGATATGAGTTTCAATACAATAATCTAAGTTTCTTCCAACATGCTTCGGTTTATTGTGGGGACTTAATAAAATAGCTAATGTTTCTTGTTCTGAAGCAATAGCCTGGTTTAACATTCGACCGTTACTTTTTACGTCCTTAAATATTTCTACCAGAACTGCTTCAAAAGTATCGCTTGTGCAAAGTGTTTGGGGATATGTTGAACTATCCCCATAAGCAAATGTACAGCGATGAACTATGTCTTGTTTCAAAGTGAAAAAACACGAACCGAAACGTACTGAAGCACCGTCTATATACTGAAAAAGATTCAAAGCCCCATATTTGGGGCGATTTACCGATTCGTGAGGGTAGGCATCAAAAAAAATGCGCTGTTCCCATAAAAATCTATCTCCACCGATAAATGCAGATTTTCCACCATTGGTTGTACCAGTACGGAATTGTCCGTGATACTGTCCTTGTTCCAACAAATTTTCCATGATGGTCTTTCCGCCATTTGAAAATCTGTCAGGATGAAAATTAATAGTAATAGGTTTAGATAGAACTTGATTTATTAGCAACCAAACATCAATATTGAAAGGCTCGCAAATATGCTCTAAATATACCATATTTTCCGCATTATTTGATTTCGCATATTTCCTCACTCTATCGATAGCTTCTATTTGATAATCCAACATACTAACACCTCTTTCGTGCCTAACGAAAATATCTAATCATTTCTCCAGATTATTTTTGCTTTCACCTGCGAGGATGACACTTCCCATTTCTAAAAGTAGAGGATTCTTGATTCATCGATTTCTTACGCAATCTCCACAAGCATATTCCCCGTGTCCAACGATATCTATTATATCATACACAAAGGTTGGAAGGAATACTTCAAAATCTATTGGTAATCTCAATTATTTTTTTATGATAGATATTCAAGTTGCTGAACAAGAACTCGTTGGAGGTAATTGCATCTCGATAAGAACATCACATCTCCTCAAGACGGTTATGTTATGCTTTTATTTAATGGGGTGAGTCAAGAATTTTCGCATAAGAAAACCGAGGAGTATTTTTTGATCTGGCTTTGTTGTAATGCTATAGAAAATTCGACTTGGTATCGGTTTTGTTTTTCTCGCCTTCAAGTTCCACTAACCAACCTTGATGTATCAACTCATAAAGTTAACAGCCAGTTTCGGGTTTTTGATAACATACTGCAACCCCAACAACTCACCCAAATTCTTCCCCCAAACACCCTCCCCAAAATCCCCCTCTTCACCCTCCAAATCACACCCATCCCGAGCCGCTACATCGCACGAAAAGCCCTCCAATTTTCCTTCTATTCTTCCAATGAAAAATGAAGAGAACCATCTAATCGGAAGTTCCAAACCGATTCGATATGTGATGAAGAAACGGAAATTCAAGATGAAAATTCATACGGACACGCAACAACTGACGAGCAGTGTTTCGGAGCACGGGAGCGTTGAAGAGTGACGGAAACTCGGAATTCAAGGAAAAAATCAAGGAAAACTATCAAGGATATGCTGAAAATGATTGAAAAGGAGTGAAAAAAGGAAATTCGGCTTAGAGAGCGTTGATAGTGAATGCGAGTGTTCCAGGAGCACGGAAGCGTGACAAGAAGGGGAAAAATGAGAAGAAGAAAAGGAAGGAAGAGGGATGATTTATTTGGAAGCGCTGCGGTTGATGTGGAAGGGTTCAAGGTGATTGGAAGCGTGTGAGGAAGGGGTGGGAATGAGGGAAATTGATAGTGGGAAATAAAAAACCCTTGTTCATCGTGAGGATGAAACAAGGGTTTTACTATGTTGATTTTTAGGGGGAAAGGTGAAGCGTGAAGGGAAAACGGGAATAATTGAACTTGCCCTTTTTGTGATGAAACACGCTAATACGTTTTGCCCTATAACATTTTCTCCCAAAAAATATACACAATCTCCCTATTGACAGTATCGTATTGGTGTGTTAGATTAGTAGTACACTAATACGACGAGAAAGGAGCCACAGCGATGTATAAGTTTCTAGATGGCATACCCATTTACATACAAATTGCCAGCGAACTAAAAAACCGCATCATTGGCGGGCAGCTCAAACCCGGGGACAAACTCCCCTCGGTGCGCGAAATCGCCGAAGAATTCAGCGTCAACCCCAACACCGCCCAGCGTGTCTTTATAGAATTGGACAAAGACGGCATAACCTACATAGAACGCGGAGTAGGAGCTTTTGTGAAAGAAGATGGAAACATGGTCGAGCAATTATTGCAGCAAGAAGCCGGAAAAATCCGTAGCCGCTTCATTGAGGAAGCCAAAAAATTAGGATTAACCCTGGAAGAGATTATCCAAGATCTCACCACCCATTGGGAACAAGGAGGAGAACAAAAATGATAGAAATCAAAGACGTCAGTAAAGCTTATTACAAAAAGACCGCCCTACAGAACGCCAACTTGAGTTTGGCACCGGGCAAAATCGTAGGCCTGCTTGGGCCCAATGGTTCCGGCAAGACCACCCTCTTACGCATTCTTACCGGTGAGTTACGCGCCGACAGCGGCAGCATCTGCATCGATGGCATCCCGCTTTCCACCCAAACCAAAGCCCACGTATCGGGCCTTACCCACTCGGACTTTATGCCCAGCCACATGACCATTGGCCAAGCCGCTGCCACCTACCAATTGTTCTTTACCGATTTTGGCCTGGGCAAGTTCAATAACCTCATT
>CALCNS010000023.1 GCA_937897315.1 uncultured Bacillota bacterium | reverse complement strand
ATATACCAGTGGTGCAAATATCACTACATCGAAATTTGGACCCCTTCACTCATTTGGCATTGGGGAAAGCGTTGCAACCTCTTTTACGCGAAAGGATTCTGTTCATTGGTTCTGGTTTCTCCTTTCATAACATGCGAGAGTTTGACTTTTCCGGAGTGGAAAAAGAAGACCCAAAAAACAATGACTTTCAAGAGCTCTTGTCAGAGATTTGTTGCGTAGAGGAGTATGAACCCCGTTGGAATGCATTTTTAAAGTGGAAAGAGTTTCCATATGCAAAGTATTGCCATCCTCGAGAAGAGCATTTGCTACCCCTTCTTGTTTGCGCGGGGTTAGCCCCTTCTAAAGGGAAAAAGGTGTTCGATGACTACATTTTAGGGAAAAGAGCGGTGGCTTTCTTATGGTAAATTCGATTCAACCGTTTGAGACAAAACGATTAAGATTACGGGATTGGTTTCCTAAAGATCTTCCCGAGTTTAAAAAAATGAATCTAGATCCACGGGTCTGTCGCTACTTTCGCAACCTTATATCTGAGGAAAGTACCGAGCGATTCTACATCAACACGATACAAGCTCAATTCTCAAAGTATGGCTGGGGCCTCTATGCGGTAGAGACCTTGAGTAATCGAGAGTTTATCGGCTTCATTGGCTTTCATAAACTGGTTATTGATGCCGAATTTTCACCTTGTATTGAAATCGGATGGAGGTTAAAGCCCTCTGCTTGGGGATTGGGATATGCAACCGAAGGAGCGATGGCTTGCTTACAACAAGGCTTCGAAACACTCGGATTTGATGAGGTATACTGCAATACACCGGTTTTGAATGTTCCTTCCGAGAACGTGATGAAGAGAATTGGATTACAAAAAACCGGGGAGTTTTTTTACCCAGGTTTTCCCGAGGACAGTCCTTTACGAAAACATGTCTTGTATTACATGAATCGAGAAATTTATGAAACGAGGAAAAGAAATGATTCTGTTTGAGTCTGAGCGACTAAGTTATCTGACTTTAGAACTCACCGATTTTGATGAGATTTATCAAATATGGGGTGATAGCGAAATCATGCAGTATTGTGGTGGTGCCGGAACCAAAGAGAGGGAAGCTCAAGCTTTGCAGTATTATATGAATATGTA
>CALCNS010000022.1 GCA_937897315.1 uncultured Bacillota bacterium | reverse complement strand
TAAAATTGAAATGGAGACCTTAGGAGAATATTTGAGTTCACTAGTAGTTGAACTTGATTGACGTTTTGGACTGTGGTGCGATTGCTTTTCACGAGGAGATTATAAGTACCAGATAAACCTACATGGACTGCTAAAGAGGCATCGATTTCGGTTGCAAAGATGGCCTGCGCCCAAGTATCAAAAGGTGAAGGTAATGTGGTTTCTGATGCCGTTAAATCGACTACTTGTATAGAACCCATTATACTTCGTTCAAGTCGACTTAAAACCTGTGAAACCCCATCTTTTCCCTTTTGTTCCAAGAATTTCACGTCATCGGTTGTTAGTGATGCATAGATAAACTCAGGAACCGAGAAAAATTCATTCAGGTAACGCATATTTAGCGGTTGTGAAAAAAAAATTGCTCGAAACACATTGGCAGGTACTTCAATAGTGTGTTGATTTTTCATAAGAAACTCCTTTCTATTTACAACATTCTCATCGTATTGATAACGAGCCCAAACCGAAGTTTCAGGTATTCTGCAGCTCTTCGGCACAAAAGCATTCGACCTATAAAAATTTCGAAGTACTCCATTGGAAGGCAAATTTGCGGATCAATTGTCACATTTAGTGTAATTTCAGTTTTCGCTTCATCTATGAGCAAAGTAGAATGCTCAACAGCGTAATTCACTCGGTCGTGGATGTCGAATGCTGTGGTATTACGATTACGCACTCTTGTTCGACGTACATCGCTTTTATCAGCAAGAATGAGAGCTGCTGAAATGGGATTGACCGGCACCGCGGTAGCTTCGTCATGACTACCAATAGCGGAAATGATCTGAGCGATTTCCAGAGCAGACATACCCATTTGACTTAATATCTGAAAGGCCATGATGCCTCCACTATGGGCATGATCCACTCTGTTAATAAGATTTCCTATATCATGCAGATAGCCGGCAATCTTAGCAAGCTCTTGCTCTCGATCTGTATAACCTAATTGAGCTAATATCTTGGATGCTCTATCCGCAGTAATACTGGCGTGTGGAAAGGAATGCTCCGTGTATCCTAATGCTTTCATAACATGATCACCATGAGCGATAAAGGTATGAATGTCTTCGTGATTGCGTATATCTTGAAATTGGATCATTGCGATTCTCCTTATTTGGTTCTTGTATCTATTATAACGGCATTTTTCGGTCTTGCAAGTGGGTGGTTCAGAATAGAAAGGATTTTAGGTGAAGTTTACCTATTGTTAACCAAGGAACAACGGATGGGTCTATCGAAATAGGCAGAATCAAGAAATAGGAGGGACTAGGGTGAATAAACTATATCAAAGACTAATCCAGCAAGTGGAGGAAGATCGCGAGACATTAATCCAAGTGAATGATCAAATCTATCAAAATCCGGAGCTCGGGAATCAAGAATTTTTTGCTTCTGAGCTATTAACTCAGCATTTGCGAGAAGCTGGTTTTTTTGTGGAAATGCCTTATCGTGATCTGAAAACAGGATTCCGTGCTACTCTCGACACGGGAAGAGAAGGACCTTCTATCGCAGTCATGGGGGAGTATGACGCACTTCCGGATATTGGTCATGGCTGTGGGCATAATATGATTGGGTGTATTGCATTGGGTGCAGCTAGAGCGCTTGCAAAAGAAAGCCAGCATTTACGTGGAAAAATCATTATGTTAGGAACCCCTGCAGAAGAAACAAATGGGGGAAAAGTCGTATATGCTGCAACCGGTGTCTTTGATGATATCGATGCTGCTATGATTGTTCATCCTGGTAGTAAGAATGCTCTTGGCTCTACTTCTTTAGCGATTGATGCTTTGGAGTTTGTATTCCATGGCAGAACTTGTCATGCTTCCGGGAACCCTGAAGACGGCATCAATGCTCTAGATGGAGCTATTCTAACCTTCAATAATATAAATGCTCTTCGGCAACATGTCACTTCAGATGTGCGCATTCACGGCGTGATTACAGAGGGCGGGAAAGCCCCAAATGTAACGCCGGATTTAGCGGTGGCACGCTTTTATGTCAGAGCCAAAAAAAGAACGTATCTAAACGAAGTGGTGGAGAAAGTCAAAAACTGTGCACGAGCAGCTGCGTTAGCTACCGGCTGTACAGTAGATATTAGTAATTTCGAATTCAGCAACGATAACATGAAGCCAAATGTAGAAATGACTCGAGTATGGGAAGCTCATTTAAAAGAGCTGGGAGTGACCGAATTTAAACCTTTAGATTTGCAAGCTGCTGGGGGTTCAACAGATTGTGGCAATGTATCTCAGAAAGTACCAGCAATTCATCCTAGCATTTGTATTACCAATGGCCAAGAGGTCAGTGGTCATAGTCGGGATTTTGCTTCTGCCACAGTGACCAATGCAGGACATGAAGCGTTGCTGCTCGCTGCAAAGGGGGTCGCCATGACTGTGGCAGACTTACTCATGAACGAAGATTTGTTACATAGAGTGAAGGAAGAATTTAGCAAAAACAATTAAGAAATGGACCTGTATTGATAAGACAAAGCCGAATCAACGACAAAAGAGGTTGGTTCGGTTTTCTTATTCTGAAAAATTCTTCCGAAATCAATCGGTTTTTTTTCGTGCCCTGAAGGTGAAGTATGGGGTGATGAAGAATCCAAATAAGAATACTGCTACACTAGGAGGGGGCCGCGTGGATAGAATCGTCTCTATTTTTTCTCAATTTAAACTCGTTGATGCTTTTGATATCTTCGTGGTCTCTATTGCTATATCCAGCTTGATTATGATGATCCGGAATACTCGCGCGATTCAACTGGTGAAAGGAATCTTATATGTTCTATTAGCTTATGTTGCCAGCTCATTCCTTGGGCTAAAGGCCATAGGCTGGTTAATGGATCGAACCTTAACCTTCGGTATTGTGGCTATCCCGATTGTATTTCAGGCGGAGTTGCGTAAAGTACTAGAAGAATTAGGCAGAGGTACTTTTTTTCATCGCCGAACGGCTGATCAGGAGCAAATTGAGAAAATGTTTGGTGAACTGGTGGAAGCCATAGATATTATGGCAGCACAAAAAACCGGAGCATTAATTGTTTTAGAAAGAAAAACAGGCTTAAGAGAATACATGGAAACCGGAGTGGCCATTGACGGCTTGGTAACCAGTCAATTGCTGTTAAATATCTTCTATAAGAATACTCCCTTGCACGATGGGGCAGTTATGATACGGGAAAATCGTGTGGTTGCCGCCGCTTGTTATTTACCGTTGTCCTCCAATCCGGAAATCTCTCAAGAATTAGGTACTAGGCATAGAGCTTCGATTGGAATTACAGAGCAATCAGATTGCCTTACTATTGTAGTATCAGAAGAGACGGGAACGGTTTCTTTGGCTCAAGACGGGAAGTTAATTCGATACTTGGACGGGAAAATGTTAGGAGATTTACTGCGCCAAACCTACTTTGAGGAAGACATCCATGTCAAATCGGTTTTGCCGGAATGGCTGAAGTGGGGAGGGCAAAAGGATGAATAAGTTGTTTTCATCGAACATCGCTGTTCGCATCATTTCGGTTCTCATAGCTTTAGTCATATGGGTGGTAGCCAGTGACCAGTCCATATCTCAAAATACCAATCAAGAAATGAGTAAGAACTTTTATAGAATTCCCATTGAAGTGTTGAACATTCCGAACAATTATTCCATCAAGTATGATGTTAGTATCATAGAGAGTGTAGTATTGAACGGAAACTCATCCTTACTAAGTGGTATGCTTGGGCAAGAAATCACTGCTAGTATTAACTTAGAAGGATTAGTGGAGGGGGAGTATGACGTGCCAGTTCAGCTGAGGTATCCTGCCGGACTGAATCTGGTTGCAGTACAGCCCCATAAAGTGCACGTGACACTCGTTGGTAGCGTGAGCAGAGTCATGGATGTGCAAATTGTAACTCAAGGACTTCCAGATATAACAGGTGTGCTGCCAGTCATCAGTTATAAACCAGAGACCGTTCTCTTAGAAGGCCCCCGTACATCGTTAGAGAAAGTGGCTCGTTCTGTAGTGATTGTCAATCTTACCGGAAAACTCTCCAATTTTGAACAAGCCATGGATGTACAGGTATTGGATGCCAATGGCTTAGTAGTGGACGATGTGACAGTGCAGCCCAGTATGATTTCGGTGACCGTTTTGTTCCGACCCATGAAAACAGTCACTCTAAAGCTTGAAGATGATTTTGTATTACCGGAAGGATGGGTGTTGACGAAAGTCGATATCAATCATCCAGAAGTAGAGATTATGGGTGAACAGAGTGAGTTAAATAAGGTTGCGACACTAGAAATTATGCCAGAGCCGTTTACTTTAACAGAAGAAGAAAAAACAAAACTAGAATTGAGCAAGAAGCTGAAAGCGAACATTATCCTACCCGCTGGGAGTCTCATTTCAGTCAGAGATGAGAAGGCCATCGAGGTGACGCTATACCTTAGAAAATCCTAAAGGAGAACCATTATGAGCCGTTTGTTTGGTACGGATGGAGTACGTGGCATAGCCAATCGGAAATTAACACCGGAGTTGGCCTTTCAGCTCGGGTCTGCTGCAGCATCGGTGCTTTTACATGGAAAAGCGAAAGCCGCAGTCTTATTGGGAAAAGATCCGAGAGCTTCGGGAGATCTTTTAGAAGCCTCTTTAGCAGCAGGCTTTATGTCGGGAGGAGCAGATGTTATTTCAATAGGTGTTGTGCCAACACCGGCAGTCGCCTACTTGACAAAACATTTACCAGTGCAAGCCGGAGCGATGATTTCTGCATCCCATAATCCTGTAGAGGACAATGGAATTAAGTTTTTTTCTCATGAAGGGTACAAGTTGCCGGATTCTATTGAAGATGAGATTGAAGCTGTCATTGCATCTCCTAAAACCATCGAGGATCGCCCGGTTGGAATTCATGTGGGTCGATGGATGACGAAACCCCATGCAGTTCAGGAATATCTTGAAGCATTACTGCAAAGTGTCCCGTCCTTGGACTTAACCGGTAAACGAGTGGTGTTAGATGGTGCCAATGGATCCGCTTCTGCGTACGCGGGGAACCTATTTCGAAGACTTGGGGCAGAAGTCATTGAGATCCATGCAAGTCCAAACGGCGAAAACATCAATTATCAATGTGGTTCAACTCATATGAGTTCACTACAAAAAGAAGTTGTAGAGCAAAGGGCTCATTATGGTTTTGCTTTTGATGGGGATGCTGACCGTTGTCTCGCTGTGGATCAGCATGGGCAGTTGGTCGATGGGGATCAGATTATGGCGTACTGTGCAATTCAGTGGAAAAACCAAGGGAAATTAGCAAAAAACACATTGGTAGTTACAGTCATGAGTAACCTAGGACTTCATAAAGTCCTTCGAGATCATAATATTTCTTGTGTCATCACAGGTGTAGGAGATCGATATGTTTTAGAAGCGATGAAAAATAATAGTTATGTCTTAGGTGGAGAGCAATCCGGTCATGTCATATTTTCTGATTTCGCTACGACCGGTGACGGTATGCTTACCGCTTTGCAACTTAGTTTATTATTGCAACAAAATCAAACCACCATGGCAGAAGCTGCTGCAATGATGAGGCGCTTCCCCCAAATTCTTCTTAACGTCAAAGTAGAGGACAAGACTATCATGATGAAAAACGAAAAATTTCTAGAAAGGATTCGTCACGAGGAAGAGTTATTAGCTGAGCGTGGTCGTATATTAGTTAGACCGTCTGGAACAGAACAACTTATACGCATCATGGTGGAAGCGGAGAAAGAAGAAGAAGCTGTGGAGATTGCCCGGCGTATTAAAGAAGCAATGCCCCAATAGAAATAATCTTCAGGAGGAATGAATATGTGTGG
>CALCNS010000021.1 GCA_937897315.1 uncultured Bacillota bacterium | reverse complement strand
GCGACCGGCGGTATGGACTCCCAATCTTTGGGACACGTCGTCATCATCCTTTTCTTGATCTTAGGTAATATTGGATATTTCGCTGCCAAGAGCGCCGGCGAAGCAAAATAACAGGAGGTGACTATTCATGGAAGCTATTTTAACTCCGACTTTAGGGAACTGGCTGGCAGCGTTAATCACCTTGATGCTGTTCTCCATCCTTTATAAAGAAAACCCGCTATACCGGATTGCCGAGCATTTATATGTCGGCGCTTCTGCCGCCCACGGTATTGTCACCACCTGGAACAACACTGTGAAACCGGCTCTGACCGCAATGCCAACCAAGGGAACTTGGTGGGAAATCATCCCCATGGTATTGGGCTTGTTGATTTACTTCAACATGTATCGTCCGTATGCATGGATTGCACGTATCCCCATGGGCTTCTGGATTGGTTACAATGCCGCTTTGGTGTTATCCGCCCGTCAAGTCATTCCGTTCTTAAGCCAAATGACCACAGCGATTAAACCGTTGGTTGTGATGAAGGCTGGTGTATTCGACCCGGCACAGACAGTTAACAATATCTTGTTCGTCACCATCGTATTGGGTGTGTTGACCTATTTCTTCTTCACGGTAGAACACAAAGGCATTTTCAAATATGCTGCCAACTGGGGACGTTTGGCCATTATGATTGGTTTCGGAGCATCCTTCGGAAACACCGTTATGGCTCGTATCTCCTTGTTGATTGGACGTTTTACCTTCCTGTTCCATGACTGGTTAGGACTTCTATAAAAAGAATATTTCATTCAAAGAAAGCAGCCAAATTGCGAAATTTGGCTGCTTTTTTATATTGTGACAAGGTTTTACCGAAAAATCTTGTCACAAGTAATCACTCTGAATTGCGGAATTCTGGTGATGAAGGAGGAGAGAAAGAATAGAATTACTATAAAAAAAACACTAGACACAAAGTTTTATCGAATTGTTTCGAACATATTTAATAAGAATTCGGCTAAAACAAAGCAATTTCATTGGCTTTTATGTCCATCTTCCATTTATATATGAAAATTCACAGAGCAGTCATAACTTATTTCGTTTTATTGAAGAGAGAATACCCAATTCTGCAAATTCACTTCGTGAGAAGTATGAGTGTGTAGTAAAAATATAGTAAAATGAGGGACGAATTATTTGGCTATCTAATCTTACGGTAACAGTAATATAAAGAAATATGTATAATTGTGCTTGACACGGTAGAATACAGCTGTTAAAATGAATTCGACTTGTAAGATATTTGTAACATTCAGAGAACAAACAATATATTCCGTAGGATTGCGCGGAGAAGAGGGGAGGTACATTGAGTTCTCGTTTTTATGAATATGATACAAAGTGAACTATTTTTTTTAGGAGGTGCAAATTCATGACTCCCTTTATGAAGACTATCTCGGATGCGATTAAACCGGCGTTATCTAGTTGGCTTTATACCAGTGGAAACTTTGGCTTAACTTCCACCATTTTCTTAATCATTTATGTCGCCGCGTTGCTGATTATGGTCAATCGCGCTAGATCAGCAGGATCCATCCCCAAGGTTCGCCGCATTGCTGGTTTAGACGCCGTAGACGAAGTTGTCGGTCGTGCCACCGAAATGGGTCGTCCGGTTCTCTATTCTCCTGGTATTGGTGGTTTGGAAGCGGCTGACACGTTGGCCTCGTTCAACGTGTTGGGTCACGTTGCCAAATTAATCGCCAAATACGATGCCCGCTTAATCGTCTGTAATCGTACCCCAACCGTGCAACCGGTTACCGAATCCGTGGTTCGTGCTGCGTACTTTGAAGTGGGTAAACCCGATGCGTATCGTGAAGACGATGTTCGTTTCTTAACCAGTGACCAATTCGGTTATGCAGCCGGTGTGGTGGGTATTATGAACCGTGAAGGCGTATCCGCCTTGGTTATGTTCGGTTTATTCTATGCCGAATCCCTCGTCTTCGCAGAAGCCGGAAACCAAGCCGGAGCCATTCAGGTAGCAGCAACCAGTTCTACCTCACAAACTCCGTTCTTTATCGTTGCTTGCGACTACTGCTTAATCGGTGAAGAAATCTATGTCGCCGGTGCATACTTAGGACAAGACAGAGTGCGTTTGGCTACCATCGTTGTTCAAGACTGGGGGAAACAATTTACCCTGGCCGTGATCATTCTGGGAACCTTAGTCTCCACCTTCGTGTCCGTGACCGGTGGAAAAGGCAACTTCATCATCGATTTACTGAAACTGTATTAAGAAAACGGAAAACAGGAGGTGTAAACTATGCGTAGAACTTTACCGGCAGCAATCACACTGATTACCGGTTTGATTGTTATCCTGAAAGATATTTTCATTTCTCCGGCTTTTAACAAGCTGGTACAAGATTATTTGGTTCGCAGTGTTACCCTGTCTACCGCAACCGCAGTAGCATTGGGTGGTATCTCCCTAATTCGTGTGCATACACGTCGTGTAGCAAGAAAGCGCGAAGGCTGGTACAACAGTGTAATCTTAATTTTTGGCTTCTTCCTACTCATGGTATTGGGTATCTTCCTTCAAGGCGGACACAACAGTGCCACCTATCAATGGTTCTACCAGAACACCGCTGTAGCGGGAAGCTCCACCGTGTTCTCACTGCTTTGCTTCTACATCGGATCCGCTGCTTACCGTGCCTTCCGTGCACGTAGTATGGAAGCCGGCGCGTTGTTGATTTCTGCATCCCTGGTTATGTTGGGATCCACCTCCATTGGTGCAGCAATCACCCCCATGTTGCCGAAAGCCAAAGTATGGATTATGGACTACTTCAACACCCCCACCATCCGTGGTGTCTCCCTTGGCGTTGCTTTGGGTGCATTTGCGCAAGGTGCTCGTAACTTGTTCGGTATCGAACGTGGTTACATGGCGGAATAGTCCGCACAATGTTGTAACGAAAAGGAGGTACAAACAATATGCCGTGGTATAAACGATTAATGGGAATCGACCGTCGAATCCTGTATATTATAATGGCAGTCGGGATTGCTTTCCCGATGTTCTCCCCCATAGGGTTACCGGTACCGGAAGATGTGATTGCGAAAGCCGCTTATGACTACATCGCCGCTTTGCCGGCTGGCTCCAATGTTCTGTATTCGTATGACTTGTCTGCTTCGGGTATGACCGAATTGAAACCGGCATCCGACGTATTTGTGGACTTGTCCTTCCAAAAAGGGCACAATGTATTTTTGATGGCTCTTTGGGCCGAAGGTAATAACTTCTCCTCCCTGTGGGCAGACCCCATTGCCGAAAAGCATGGCGCTGTCTATGGTGAAAACTACATCAACTTGGGTTATATGGTCAGCTACGCTTCCTTCTTGGAACAATCCCGTACCGACCTGTATCAGGCTTGCAATGGTGGAATCGATAAATCCGGTGCCAAACTCAGCGATTTCCCCATGATGAAAGATGTCACCAAAGCCAAAGACTTTGATGCCGTATTCTCCTTCAACACCGGTGACCCGGGTCCGACTGCTTGGATTCAACAATGGAACGCCACAGAAGGTGTCGCCATTCTGTCTTCTTGCACTTCGGTTTCTACCCCCACCATGGTCAACTACTATCAATCCGGCCTTCTCAAAGGTAACGTCGGCGGTTTGTCCGGTGCTGCTTATTCAGAAAGCTTACATGGTGTCAAAGGCTCTGCGACCGGCGGTATGGACTCCCAATCTTTGGGACATGTCGTCATCATCCTTTTCTTGATCTTAGGTAATATTGGATATTTCGCTGCCAAGA
>CALCNS010000020.1 GCA_937897315.1 uncultured Bacillota bacterium | reverse complement strand
AAATGAACCATCTAAATAGAAGGTGGGGAGTCCTTGACATCCGGGATCCAGTATATGGAGACACATTGTGCGGTGCAGGAAGCGACTTACCGGAAAAACTATCTCGTGAAATAGAACCGGAGCTTTCAACTCCAATACTCCATGCTGAAGTAAAAAAAGTTTTAGTTTTAAGCAACTTTCATAGGTAGGTACATAACCCAATAGAAGATCTTCCAGTTCTTGATGTATATCCGGCAAAGTTCGGAAGAATTCATAAATCTGCTTCTCAACATATGCATGGGTGGATAGAATACGAATCAAATCTTCTATGGTATCTAGTTTCTCGAATAGTGCCTTCTCTTCCCCATGAGAATGAATCCTCAATTGGGTCATTGCTTTCAAACCATACCCCGGTGTTATTTTCAATTGCTTCAATAATTGATCTACTTCTTCTTTCCATAACACTCGATTTTCTTTTGACTGCACACCAACTCCTCCTTCCAGTCAATCACAGGACATTGAACTCGATCGGCTAATTGTTGCATAAATTCAAAATCTGCGTCTGCGGAGTTTGCTTCTCTTGCATGATTGACAAATATTGCTTTCACATCATTACTTTTCTGTACATAGACTTCGATTCCTAAGGCAAGAAAGTCGCTCCAATTCGTTGGAGAAACCACAACGCGGCTTCCATCTACAATAATAAGAATTCTCAGAGAGCGATGCTTTTGTAGCCAAAGTAGGTGCGTCAAAAAGCGAGTGGTTACCGCACCTCTGTACAAAATCCCGTTAAAATTGGATGTACTAGAAAATTGCCAATCGAATGTTTCTTTCCGAACTTCCTCCGCTTGCCATGTTTGAATGATTTTTGTATGGTCAAACACAGCTAGGTGTGAAAGTACCTCTTGGTGTAGACTTGTCAAAGGTAGTTTTGTATACAAATAATATAAAAACAGGGTCTCTCTCAAAGCATTATGTGAGCTCCGGAAACAAGAGAGCGCTGTACAAAGGAGAATATCCCCCTGTTCAGCATATCCAAGTACTCTACGATGAATGCTTCCATCAATGAGAATTTTATCCGCTCCGTTGCGTTGAAGATGTTGAATGGTTTCTTGTAAGGCAGCTCTGGATGATGGCCCGGATAATTGAATCTTTCCATCGCTTTTCGCTCGAACCAACAATAACGAGCCTAAAGCTCCCCCGGATGGCAAAATATCAACCAATTCTTTTGATACATCCGATTCTCGCCACATCCTTGCAAGAGTAATAAACAGTGTATTTTCTCGTACATGAATCTCTGGTTTTGTTCCATTTGTCGCTCGATCATGCTTTTCCCCATCCAATCCAATGGAAACCAATCCAAATCGAAGGGAATCTATTACCTCATAGCTATTTAGTACAGCGTTCAAAATCGTGGTCTTTCCAGCATTTTTGCACATTCCGACCATGGATAAAACGTTTGATGTCGACGTGATTTCTCTCAATAAAGCATCCATTTCGATCTTTGATAGGCGTTTCAATCCCTCACCTCCAAAATAAAAAAGTGCTCCCTCATTTAGGGGCACTTTTTCAATGCTCAGAGTAAAACCATGGTAATGCCGTGATTGCTTCGTTCCAGATCGGTATCTCTTCTCAACTCGGGAATCATCTCCAGCATTTTTCTTGTTGTTTCATCAAAGATCGAAAAATTTTCCCCCCAAGAAATTCCTTGTATGGATCCTTTTTGCAGTAGCTCTTGAAGAAATCTTCTGACCCCTAAGCGCAACTGACCCCCTCTACCGCTAGAACCATATCCATGGATAATCTTTATGACCACGATGTTTTGCTTACGGCAACGTTGAAGCTCGCTTTTGATTAAATCGATTCCAAACTCTACTGTTGGGAAAAACCTCTCCAAATTATATATAACATATTGTTCTTTTGCCATGGAAACCTCACCTTAAAACTCTTAGGTGATTGAGTGGCCACATAATCGCCACCGCACGCCCCATCACCGCGTTTTCTGCAACAAATGGGGTTGTCTTCCAGAAACGAGCATCCTCGGAGTTGGTTCGATTATCCCCCATGAAAAACAAATGACCTTCCGGTACTTCATAGCGTGCTTGATAACTATAGGTTTTCCCAACGGCATAAGGTTCACTCAAAAGTTCTCCATTACGATAAACCTGTCCATTTTTAAACTCCAGTACATCTCCACCCTTTGCTATCAACCGCTTAATGTAAGGAAAATCCCCTGGCTTGGAATCAGGACATGGGAATACCAATATGTCACCATAATTTACGGTGCGAAAGAAGCGAGTGAACTTCTCTACAACGACCCTTTCTCCTGGGGCTATGGTTGGATTCATGGATGCTGACGGTACTAAGGGAAAGACAGCTACAAAAAAATAGATAAATGCAACAATCGCTGCAGAGATAAGTAATTCAACCAAAAACTCTTTCAACGCCTTCATGCTCACAAAGTATCCTTCTTTCATCCAAAACGTTTATTCGCTTTATTATATCACAGTGAGATTCCGTTGACTACCCCTTTACCTATTTGCCAAACTTATGACAGTGTGTTATACTCCGTTCATCGAGGTGATTCACATGAGAAAGAAAACAGAAATCAGAAATCCAAATGACGGTCTTCGTTCTGTTTCTGCTTGGAGCCATGGGATTGGGGCTGTTTTATCTTTCTTAGGGACTATAGCGCTGTTTCTCCGAGCAGGGTTATCGACTCTTACCGAACTGCATTGGCTGTCTTATATGCTCTACGGGGCATCTGCTACCTTACTATACTTGGCCAGTACGCTGTATCATTCCGTGAGAGCTGGTTTGGAACAGAGAATGCGCTTGCGCAAATTTGATCACAGCATGATTTATGTTTTGATTGCCGGTACCTATACTCCAATCTGCTTATTAGCCATTCCTCATATGGGAGGTATTATCATGACAATTGTCGTTTGGGCTATAGCGGCAGTCGGTGTTCTAAGCAGCATTCTCTGGATACACAAGCCTAGTTGGCTTTCCGCCACGTTATATGTCGGTATGGGTTGGCTTGCTATTATCATTATTCGGCCCCTAATGCTCACCTTGCCGACATCTGCCTTAATCTGGCTACTGGCGGGAGGTCTGTTATATACATTCGGTGCCATTTTATACGCTTTGAAATGGCCGGGTAGAACACATCCTCTTTTCGGATTCCATGAATTTTTCCATTTTTTTGTGTTAGCCGGAAGCATCAGTCACTATATCATGATCTTTGTCTATCTCTCTTAATACCGCACCCCGTTCAGTAAACGAATCCACCCCTGTCAAGGTAGACAGGGGTGGATTCGTTTACTGACGGTTGTCACTTCTATTTTTGTCCGGGGGCTTTCACTTCTGGCGGAATCGGACATTGATACGGTTTTCCTCCGGTCGCCTCTTTGAATTCAGCTTTCGCTTTCTCCACCAAGTCCGGTTCTCGTAGCAATCTACCAGCAGCATCCGCCATAGCTTTTGCTGCATAAATCATCCCTTTGTGCCCAATGCTCATTCCTGAACATAGGGTGATTTGCCAACTATGACCTGGAGCACCTAAATTGTCGGTAGCTGTGCCAAACGATGCGGTTGGAACGATGTGCGCTACATCCCCAACGTCGGTAGAGCCGCCACCGACTTTCCCAGTCTCTCTCATCGGACTGACTCCACTAAAGATCTCAGTGCCTTCAGGGAGATTCATCATTTTCAGTGCAGCAGGGTATTGTACAGGTTGTTGTTTGTTTAACTCACGCGAAAATACAATTTCCTCGTCCGTCCAGGGCTCTTGCGGAACTCTGGTTAAACTCTCGTGCAACACTTTTGCCAAAGTTTTATTAGGTAAGGTATTATGGCAACCTCCAAGGAACTCAATCTCCATTTCGGTTTCTGTCATCATGGCCGCGCCTTTGGCAACTTTCACCAATCTAGCGTATACTTCGTCAATGACCGAACGTTTTGGACCTCTCACATAGTACCATACCGATGCTTTGTCTGGTACTATATTTGGAGCCATTCCGCCTTCTTTGATCACGTAATGAATACGAACATCTGTAGTGACATGCTCTCTTAAGTAGTTTGCTCCCACATTCATTAACTCGACCGCGTCCAGAGCACTTCTGCCATTGTGTGGATCTCCTCCTGCATGAGCAGTCCGACCTCTAAAATGGAAAATAGCTGAATTTAAGCCGTTGGAGCTATCCAAACTGACTCCGTTGGCACGACCAGGATGATACGCTAACGCTACATCTAGGCGGTCAAATGCACCTCCGCGTGCCATAAAGACTTTACCTGTGAGAACTTCTTCTGCGGGACATCCATAAAAGACGATGGTTCCTGGAAGGTTGTTCTCTATCATCTCTTGCTTCAATCCTAGCACCGCTCCAAGGGTAGCTACTCCCAATAAATTATGCCCACAGCCTTGTCCCGGAGCACCTTCCACTACTGGTTCTTGCTGAATTTGAATTTTTTGGCTTAGCCCGGGTAATGCGTCATACTCTGCTAAAAAGCCAATAACGGGTTTCCCAGCACCCCAAGAAGCGATAAATGCCGTCGGCATACCAGCTACTTCATCCTCAAGCACGAATCCATCCTCTACCAAAACTTTTTTGATTGCTGCCACTGCTTTATATTCAGTGTACGCCGGCTCGGGATTCTCCCACAAATAGTCGCTGAGTTGAGTCAATTCATCTCTTCTTGCGTCAATGGTTTTGAGAGCAATTGCGTTCATATAGATCTCCTTTCTATTCTATGGTCACTTTCTTCATCACATCACCTTGTTTTATACGATCCACAACATCCATACCTGTCGAGACTTGACCAAATACAGTATGTACTCCGTCTAAATGTGGGAAAGAGGCATAGCAAATAAAGAACTGACTACCACCGGTATCTTTACCGGCATGAGCCATGGAAAGTGCCCCTCTCACATGTTTGTGTGGATTTCCATTGGTTTCACATTTGATTGTATATCCGGGACCACCAGTTCCAGTACCTTTCGGACATCCTCCTTGGGCAACAAAACCTGGTATGACTCGATGAAAGGTTAATCCATCATAGAAACCTTTTTTAGCTAAGTCGCTAAAATTCTTCACGGTGTTTGGGGCAGCTTCATCAAAAAACTCGATGATCACTTGTCCCCCCTTCTCCATATCAATGATTGCTTTACTCATTGCCATCCCTCCAATTATTATTCAAAAGCTTTTTAATCGTTTCTCCATAGAGCGAGGCAAATCCTGCTAAAAGAACACTGTAGGAACTCTGCTCATTGGCACATTTGTACGCACTCGTTTCTCCCAACCACTTTGATATTCGATACGGAACTCTTTGGCTAATTGTTGCAAATATGCTATTCCTCTCCCACAATCTTCTGCTCGATGCGAATCCGAACCCAGTGAGAATGTACAGCCCTCTTCTGAAGCGATTTGTATGAAGCCAGCCGGTGGGCAAACACTACCCACTGGATATCGATAAGCAAGTCCGGCATTGAGCTCTAAATCCACTTTGTTCTGAACCGCTAAGCGCGCAATCCTCCGATAGTCCTCCTGTAAAGAATCACTTGGCCATGCGCCGAAGGCCTTACAAGAGTAGGGATGAGCGATAACGTCGAATAAATGACTTTCAATCGCCGAGCATATCACCTTTGCATAATCGTTGAAAACCTTATTCACATCTTTCCCTTGCCAAAATTCCTTCTTGGTATCAAATCCCCATCCATTTAACCAATGAACAGAGCCGATAATATAATCAAAGGGAATATCTCGAAGGATGGCCTCGATGCTCTTTTCTTCGCCAGGAAAATAGCACACTTCCAGACCAAGTAATACAGGCAACCCTTCCTTCTTAGCTGTTTCGACAAGCTGTACATACTCCCTTAACTCGTAACAAAAAGACTTCGGTTCTTTGGTCAGCCAATTCTTTTGATACTGCCCTTCAGGAGATTCGTCTAGTATAACCTGTCGTTGATAGATTGGCCAAAATTCCTTAAAATGATGAGAATGCTCACTAAAGCCAAAAGTTTGTATTCCTCTCGAGATACCATGTCGTAGAAATTTCTGGATCGATTCCACCTCATAGGGATAATTCTCTAAATGCATGTGATGATCTAGCATGTAAAAAACACCTCACTTTGCCATATAGAGTTCGCTCTCACAGTAAATCTTCCCTTTCTCTAGAAAACCCCTGTCTCATAAGAGACAGGGGTTTTTGAAATTATTCTTCGATTAACTCAACGTTCGCACGAGGTACGGTTACCACTTCACCATTCTTTAAACGAATGGTCATAATACGAACTTTCGCTCCGGTTTCAATCACAACTAATTCTGGTGGTAAGTCCACAATTTCAGCCAGTTGACCAAAGTAGGGTTCACGGATGCAACGAATCAAAGTTCCTGCATCGAGGTTCCCATCTAAGTTGGCTTTCGTATCGTTGACAACAGTGCTTTCATCGGGAACAATAATCTCTGGACGCATAACACCTGCACGAATCTGGGTAGCGCCATTAATGGAAGCATGCTTACCTTCTACTGCTTTTAAGAGATCAAACGTTTTATGTGCCATGGTAATCGCACCAAAACCTTCGGTGGTAATCAAGGTCAACGGAATATCTTCATGGCCTGTAATCGCCACACCGATATCGTAACCTAGGTATTCCACCAAATCTTTGTCGATGATTCCACCGGCAACAATGCCACGTGCTCCAACAGAAGCAGCTTTACGAATGGCAGCGGCAGTCATCAAACTACCACCAACAATAATGCAACCTTTGAAAGTATCATTGATCAAATCTGCATCCAAGACTTCGTCAGGAGACTTACAAGCCATTTTTAAAATGCCTTCGCGTTCTCCACCAACACCAAAGATGCCTTGAATAAATGCACCTTTCGTTTCAACAACAACGCCTTCGCGATCCATTACTTCGCTAACGGTTCCGTCAACATAAGCATTGATAACAATCGGCATCGCCGGTTCACGAATAATAACCTGGCCGGTTACTTCGGAAATGTGCTCGATGGTGCCTGCGACAGGAGACTTTACTTCGTTTTTGAATAACCCGAAGAAGCTTTTGGACATTGCTAAAACTTCATTCTTTTCAATCTTATCACCGGGTTTTTTCTTCATCAAAGGTTCAATATCCTCAGCTTCCACACCGAGAATGTTAGCTACGTTAATAGATTGGGGATTTCCGGGTATATATGCTTTAGCGACAGGGGTATCGGGGCGCACTTTCGCTCCTTTTTGTACCAACACTTCGCCTAAAATCGGCAGCCGACGTCTTTTCGATATGGTAGAGGCGGCTGTAACCTTTAAACCTGGGGTATAAGCATTAGCCATTGATTGACGCTCCTTTCATTCACAGTATTCTTATTTCGCAGTCTTCATGTAGCGTTCCAAGACATCCATGGAGTAAATATCCAAGGCTTTGAACCACTCCACAAGCTTGGTAATTCTGGTGTTTTTATCCGTCGGTAAAGTGAACGGACGACGGCCACGAGCGTCAATGATGATACCACCGGCTACACCACCGCGAACTTTTTTGGAAACAGAACGGCCTTTGCCATTTCCCATATCGAAGTTGTTCGTCGGGTTCACTTCAACTTCAGCATATTCGTTTTCGCCCAACGGAATAGTATCTAAAGTACCGTAAGCAACTTCACGAGTAATGGTTTCACCATTTGGCATTTTTGCTTTGATGGTGATGCACTTGTCCCCATCTTTTTGTGCGTTACCAATTGGTACAATGGAAGTTCCCAAGAAAATCAAACAGTCTTTCGCAAACACTTCTGCTGCTGCTTTCGGATGAACTTCAGATAGAACACCCAATTGTGGAGTCATAAAAATCGAGTCAACAGTTAGTTCGGTGAACCCTTCCAATTGGAAAGAGTCTAACATCATTAGAGCAGTCTGTTGACGACGAGGTGCGTGAGATAATACACCGCCAGATCCAACAATCATGCCTAATTTATCTAACTGGATGATGGAATCGCTGGAAGAGCTTTGATCAAAAGCTTCGGATATATCACGAACCTTTTGTACACCTTTTAGACCGGTAGCCAAAGATTTATGATGAATGAAGGATAAACGCAGAGCTTCACGAGCAACCGCTTGTTCGACAACCAATTCTTCCAATGTTTGAGGAATTGTGGTCGGACGAATCATTTTGTTACGGATACGGTTGCGTAAATCGGCTTCATCGATGTCGAAGGGAATCCAACGCATGATGTTGTCTACGCCAGCTTCTAACAATACATTACAAATGGAGTAGCTCATACCTAAGTTTGCCGAAACGGTTCGATTGAAGAACTCGTGTTCATCACCGAAAACCGAGAAAACGTCGGTTGTTGCTCCGCCGATATCGACACCAATGATATGAATGTTGTATTGAAGGGCAGTCGTTTGAATAATTTTACCAACTGCACCCGGAGTGGGCATAATAGGAACTTCGGTCCATTGCATTAGTTTATTGTAACCGGGTGCTTGTGCCATAACGTGTTCCATGAACAGGTTATGGATTTCTTCACGAGCCGGTCCCAATACTTCTGCTTCTAAGACAGGACGAAGGTTGTCAACGATACGCAAGTCAACTTTCTTCTCTAAAATATCGCTGATGTATTTACGGGAGTCTTTGTTTCCGGCAAAAATAATCGGCAACTTGAAACCGATACCTAAACGAGGTTTGGGTTCGGCAGCAGAAATCAATTCGGCAATCTCAACAACGTGGGTAATCGTACCACCATCAATACCACCAGATAATAAAATCATATCCGGGCGCAATTGACGAATACGTTCAATCTTCTCGTAAGGTTTACGACCATCATCAATGGAGATAACGTCCATAACAATTGCACCGGCACCCAGAGCGGCACGTTGGGCAGATTCTGCGGTCATGGTTTTTACCACACCGGCAACCATCATCTGCAAACCGCCGCCAGCTGAGGAAGTGGACAAATAAATGTCTACGCCGCTTCCATCGGGTTGACGTGGAGTTACTACTCCTTTGGGTCCTAAGAATGTCCGTCCAACCAATTCTTCTAGTTCATGTACTGCGTTTCGCACACCGGCAGTAACATCCTCGAAGGGGGCCTCTACGGTTGTCGGGGATTCGCCACGGTTGATCAAACGATAAACACCATCAATCTTCTCGATCAAGATTGCTTTGGTTGTTGTTGATCCACAGTCCGTGGCAATAATGGAATTGATTTCGCGAGTAATCGGTTCTCGCTTTACTTCATGAGCCATGAACGTTCCTCCTTCTTACCTAATGGCTGTCAACTGGCTTCCTTTTATTCAAAAATTAACACAGCTGACGCCGTTAAAATACTGGTCTAAATTCTCTTTTGGTATGAAAAACCCTTCCTGTAAGTCAAAAGAATCCAATTGTATCAAAATCCAAAGGGTTTCATTGCTTTTTTCGATATTATTCTACTTCAACCATCACCAGAACTTCCACCACGGTTTTTTCCCTTCGGCGATAGCTCTTTTCTTGGCTTCCTGTCGTTCGATTTTTTCACGCGCTACTCGTTCAAATTCTAATTGTTCTATTTTTCGATTATCCATAACCAATGTCGATCAATCGCATCTCCATCTATCATCTCGAAACCTTGCTGTGGATCGATCGGCTCGGCACATTCTCGGCCGCTGCCGAACGGCTCAACACGACGCAGCCCGCGGTGTCGGCGCGGATGCGCGAACTGGAGCAGCGATTGGGGTCGACGCTGTTCCGCCGCGACGGGCGCACCATGTCGCTGACCCCGGCGGGGCGCAAACTGGTCAATGATTGCACCCCGCTGCTGCGCGACATGCAACTCGCGCTGCTCGGCAGCGGCGGGTTCAACGAGGCGAGCGGGGTGGTGCGGATCGGCGCGGGCGAGATCGCGGCCGCGAGCTGCCTGCCGCCCTTCGTTGCGGCGCTGAAAGCCGAAATGCCCAATGTCGCGCTCGAGATCGAGATCGACCTGACCGCGAATCTGATCCAGCAACTGCTGACCGGCCGCACTGACCTGGCCTTCGCGGCAGGGCCGATCGCACATCCGGCGCTCCGGACCAGCCCGATCGGCGAGGTTGCGCTGCTTTGGCTCGCCAATCCCACGGTCGCCGAGCTGTTCGAGCGCGGAACGGGCGAACAG
>CALCNS010000019.1 GCA_937897315.1 uncultured Bacillota bacterium | reverse complement strand
AACTGATCTGCAATGGGATAGATTTGAGTGTATGGATGCAAATAGGTATCGGAAAGAATATCAATACCTTCCTCACGAGCCGCTTCAATAATTCGGAAGCATTCTATTGTTTTCCCCCAATTAACCTTTCCACAAACTTTCTGATGAGCCAAGTGTGGACGGGCTCCACTTTTTCTACCCACATCGATGAGTTCTTCAACGGACTCCACCACCAAACGATCTTGGTTATAAATATGAGAATCATAAATTCCATCATATTTCGCGATGGGTTTCGTGACTTCAATAATCTCCTCATGCCTAGCTAAGCAGCCAGGCATATAACGACGGCCGGTGGACAAGCCAAACGCTCCATCCTTCATCGCTTGATCAATCATGTCACACATGGATTTCATCTCATCCACCGTGGGAGGATTGGGATTGGTTCCCATAACGGCTCCACGAACGGTTCCTTGACCAATTAACATACCTAGGTTGATTGCCATTTTCTCTTGTTCTAGCTTGTTGAGAAACTCATCCATGGTTAGCCAATCAATGCGGTTTCTGCGACGTTTTTGCATGACTTCCCTGGTTTTTTCTGTTAAAGGTGCTTCTGAGCCACCACATTGACCACCCAAAACAAAGGTAATGCCTTGACGAATCGCACTTTCTGCTTTGGGGTTGGTCAAAACAGATCGATCTGCATGACTGTGAATGTCCATAAATCCTGGGCAAACAATGGACCCCGAAGCATCTATTTCTTTCGTTGCTTTCTCTAGCAAAGGATATCCCAACGCCACAATTTTCCCTTTTGAAATAGCAACATCCCGTTTTAAACCTGGGTCTCCACTTCCATCGATGACAAAACCATTTCGAATAATGATATCGTACATGAATTCATTACCTACCCTTCCTCAAAATCTTACCCGCTTGAGCTCCGGTATGCTTGCCATTTACCGCTGTCAGCACCCCATTCACATATACACGCAAAATCCCTTCACATGCCTGCTTGGGTTCTAAGAAGGTGGGGGTATCTATGATCGTATCGGGATTGAATAAAACCAAGTCTGCCCAGAAACCCGGTCGCAGTAAACCACGATTGTTTAATCCAAGACGTGCCGCTGGGAACCCCGTCATTTTACGCACCGCTTCTTCCAAAGAAAAGAGTTTTTTCTCACGGCAATAGTAACCAAGAACTCGTGGAAAGGTACCAAAATTGCGAGGATGCGGTTTATCATTGCCACTCATGGGTAAACTGCTACCATCGGAACCAGTCATGACGAGAGGGTGTTTCATAATCATTTCCACATCTTCTTCGCACATACCATAGGTAATCTGGTTCACATCTCCACGTTCTTCAATCATTAAATCTAACGCTGCATCGATGGGCTCTTTCCCGAGTATTGAGGCGATTTCTTCAATGTTCTTACCGATGAATCGTTTGTTCTCTTTGCTTGGGATATCCGCTATGACAATATCGCTAAATCGGCGCAACGATTTCGCAAAATTCGCTAGAATTTCCTGCCTTATCTTTTGACGTGTCACTGGATCTTCCAGACGCTCAAGCATTGCATCCATTCCACCTACAAATGTCCATTTGGGTAACATAGAGGTCAAAGTCGTAGCAGAGGCGATATAGGGATATTGATCTAGTGTCACATCGATACCTTCCCTACGAGCGGCTTCGATACAGGCCAACGTCGCGTGACCCATGATTCTCCAGTTTTTTCGGCCGGTGATTTTGTGATGAACCACCTGCACAGGAATGCCTGCGCGTCGCCCCACTTCAATGGTTTCTTTCACAGAATCTAAGACTCCATCGCCCTCATCCCGCATATGACTTTCATACATACCGCGGTAAGGAGCTAATGCTTTCGAAACTTCTGCTAATTCATCCACATCTGCATAACACCCTGGGGGATATATGAGTCCACTTGACATTCCGAACGCTCCCCCTTGCATCGATTCTGCAGCTAATCTCTGCATTTCTTTCAGTTCGGCTTCTGTGGGCTGACGATCATCAAAACCCATAACCGCCAATCTTATGGTTCCGTGCCCCACCATGCCACCATAATTGACACTATAAGGGAATTGATCCATTTGATTCAGATACTCTGCAAAGGATTGCCATGTGAAATCCATGCCTGTATCGAGGAACCCAATGTATCGTTTTAATAAATCTACGTTATTTGGATTGACCGGTGCAGCGGACATACCGCAGTCTCCACCAATTTCAGTCGTAATTCCTTGCAGAACGCGACTTTCCGCAAAAGGCACGCCAGAGATTGCAAAGTCGGAGTGCGAGTGGATATCGACAAAACCCGGACTTAAGACCATGCCTTTTGCATCAATGACTTCTACTGCTTGTGCATCGATTAAGCAACCCATTGCTGCAATTTTCCCACCTTTTATGGCTAAATCACCCATCTGCCACGGCGTTCCGGTTCCATCGATTAATTTCGCATTTTTAAACAGAACATCAAACATTGTATCACTCCCTTATATGAATTCTTAAGATAAAATTCTACGCAACCCGAAAGGATTCCTTTCGTTAAATAAGAAAGCATATATTTATCCTTGAGAAGGATTTTCTCTTTCGTAAAGAGAATTATTCGCCTATGCAAATAAATGGAGGTGTTTCTATGCCGCGCAAAGTACCGGTTTCATTCGATCGCTACTATCGTTATGAAGAAATCATGCAATATCTCAAAGACGTTGTTACTGCTTATCCCAAATTGGCCACTCTAGAAACAATTGGTCAAAGTTTTGAGAAACGAGATATTCCGGCACTCACCATCACAAACCTAGAGAAAGGCTTGCCTGAAAACAAACCTGCTCTCTATGTTGAAGCCAATATCCATGCCGGAGAAGTCACCGGTTCCATGACCGCTTTGAATTTAATCGATCTGTTGGTCAGCGAGTTTGGAGAAGACCCAAAAATCAGCCGGCTACTAGATCAATATACCTTCTATGTATTACCACGGGTGAACCCGGATGGAGCAGAGTTGTATTTAACGACCCCAACCTCTTTACGTTCGTCAGTACGCCCTTGGCCTGAGCAGAATATGGATCAACTTCCTGGATTACATCCAGAAGATGTCAACAACGATGGCCATATTTTACAAATGCGGGTTAGAAATGATAAACGGGGTGCTTGGAAAATCAGCAAACGCGATTCGCGACTCATGTTACCTCGTGAACCTTGGGATTGTGGCGAACCCTTCTATAGTTTATATCCGGAAGGTTTCATTCAGAAGTTTGATGGAGAACCGTTTGAGGTGGTTCGTACACCTTTTGGCTTAGATATGAATCGAAACTTCCCATCCAATTGGCATCCCAGTGTCCAAGGTGGGGGAGACTTCCCAACGAGCGAACCGGAAGTACGCGGAGTCGTCGAGTTCATCTCAAAACACCCCAATATAGCTATGGCAAATTCCTACCACACATCGGGAGGAATATTCTTCCGTAATCCTTATCAATATAGTGACGACGCTATTGACCAAACAGACCTTAAGTTAATCCGAGCTGTTGCTGCCGAAGGTACCAAAGTTACTGGGTATCCTGATGTCAAATCCAGTAATCGAGCTTGTTTGCCGGAATGGTTATATGAACACAAGGGTATCATTGGGTTCACAACGGAATTATGGGATCGTATGGGGCAAGCCGGCATCGATAAAGCCCAAGCACAAAAAGCCAATACTCCCGAGGAAAAAGAGGATATTCAAATTCGTCTCTTACAATGGAATGACCGAGCATTATCTGGAACCGGTTTCCATAGCTGGACGAAATTCAATCACCCACAACTTGGCGAGGTTGAAATTGGGGGTTGGGACCCAAAAACAAATATGCAAAACCCACCCAGCTTCCTTCTCCCGGGTGAAACCTATAAGAATGCACTTTGGGCTATACGACAAGCTGCTTGCTTACCTTACATCTCAATTGACACAGTGAAAGTGGAAGCGATTGATGCTCAGTTATGGAAGGTCACCGCTACGGTCATCAATGAAGGATTCTTGCCTACGAACATTACCAATAAAACCATCAGCTTAAAGGCAGTAAAACCTGACAGTATTCAATTAGAGGGTGCCGAGATTTTGAACGGTAAGAAATCGGTGGCACTTGGTCACTTACAGGGATACTCTATGGCACATTATTCTGGAGGTTATGGTGCTTCCATACCCAATAGTATCGGTAAAGCAACCTGGTTAATCAAAGCAAACAAGGGCGATACCATCACATTGAAAGCCAAAAGTGCTCGCGGGGGCCAAGCAGAACAAAACTTTGTTTTGGAATAATGACAAGGAGTGAAATGATGCTTCACCAGAAACCAGGAAAAGAAAACACTGCAACTACGGTTGAACTTGCTGTCACAGCCGCTCGAAAACATGGCATTCAAACACTGGTTGTAGCTTCCAATAGTGGTTGGTCTGCAGAGCATTTGCTTCCTTTTGTCAAGGAATTTAAAGTAGTTGTCATAGGACAAGTCAGTGGTTTTCGAGTCGATGCCGAAAACCCCATGTCCTCTGAAAAACGCGCCTCTTTACAGGAAGCTGGCTTTCATGTGTATCATACCACACATGTGTTATCCGGAGCAGAACGAAGCTTTTCCACGCGTTTTCAAGGTGCTTACCCAGTAGAGATTTTGGCGAATGCTTTGCGCATGTTTAGTCAAGGCGTCAAAGTGTGTGTGGAGATTTCCACGATGGCACTCGATGGTGACCAAATAGAATACGGCAAAGATATTATTGCTATGGCTGGTACGGGAAGCGGTCTTGATACTGCAGTTCTGCTTCGTCCTGCACATGCTCAAAGAATTCTAGAAACGAAAATTCACGAAGTTTTGTGCAAACCTTACTTAAGTTAACAGGCAAAATTCCCGCCAAAATTTTGGCGGGAATTTTATTATACTCATACCTAAAATGGATCTATGGGTAATGGTGGGTCTTTCTTCAGGTCTTGAGCACTATCCAACGGTTCGGTTGGCCTCTGTCTTTTCCACGATTTCTCATCTGTAGCAAGAGTGCTTGGAGCCGGATTGACTTCAGAAATAGGTGAGCTTATACTCGATTCGGTTTTGGTTACTTTCGGTAGTTTGGGTCGCATAATCGATCCACTCAGCGCACCAACGATGCCACCTATGACATGGGTAATCTGAGAGATGTTGTCACTGACGGCAAACATCTGATAAATCTCTCCACCCAAATATACCGCAGTGACCACTAAGAAGGTAAGCGGTATACCTCCTTTGTCTCGTCCTGTTATGGATGTTAAGATGATGAAAGCAAAGACAACACCGCTTGCTCCCATCAAGCCGCTTTGGAAGAAGAACATTTGACTAAAACCTGTGACCAGAGCAGTAATGAAAATGACAAGTGAGATTTGTA
>CALCNS010000018.1 GCA_937897315.1 uncultured Bacillota bacterium | reverse complement strand
TTACGAAAACGTAGAACGTTTCAGTGTTTTACGAGCTCTAAGAGCAGTGGATCGGTCCGATGTTGTGATGATGGTTTTAGATGCTGTAGAAGGTGTAACAGAACAAGACCAAAGAATTGCCGGCTATGCCCACGAAAAGGGACGAGGTATGATTTTAGTAGTGAATAAATGGGATTTAGTTGAAAAAGATTCCAAAACTGCGGATCAAATGGCAAAGAAAATTAAAGACGATCTTATTTTTGTCAGTTATGCACCCGTTGTTTTTGTGTCTGCTTTAACCGGGCAACGAATTCCTCGCCTTCTTGAATTAGTGAATTATGTATCTGAGCAACAAAACATGAGATTGCAAACCAGCAGTATCAATGATTTATTACAAGAAGCGATGCGCATGAACCCTCCACCCAATGTGAGTGGAAGGAAGCTAAAAATATACTATGTGAGTCAGGTCGCGGTGAAACCACCGGTTTTTGTGTTCTTTGCCAATGATCCGGAACTAGCACACTTTTCTTATATTCGATACTTAGAGAATCAAATTCGAGCCACCTATGGTTTTGAAGGGACTCCCATTAAACTAACATTCAGAGCAAGGGAGAGAAACTGATGAAAGGTCAAATCACGGTACTTGGAGCAGGAGCATGGGGAACAGTACTGTCCAAAATTTTAGCTGAAAATGGATATACAGTTCACTTATGGAGCTATGAATCTGAAGTGGCTGAGCAAATAAATCGGGAACATCAAAATGTTGCTTATTTACCTCATATTGTTCTACCTGAACAAGTAATCGATTACACCCATCCTGAGCAAGCAGTGTTGGGTTCAGAGGCTATCATCAATGTAGTAATCTCCCGTGGAATACGTGATTTGCTTCGTGAAATGCCGATTGGTGTAGCAGATAAGCCCTGGTTATCTGCTACAAAAGGCTTGGAACCTCAAACCGGCTTGAGAATATCTCAGATTCTTTTGTCCACCGGAAAAGCCAAAAGGGAACAATTGGCCGTTCTGTCGGGGCCAAATCTAGCATCCGAAATCGCATTGGAAGCTCCTGCAACGAGTGTTGTGGGTGCGGAAACAAAAGAGATTGCTCTCTATTTCCAGAGTGCCTTAATGAGGCCTTATTTTAGGATCTATATACAGCCAGACCCCATTGGAGTAGAATTGGGAGGGGCATTGAAAAACATCATCGCATTAGCTGCAGGGATCTGTGACGGTTTAAAAATTGGCGACAATGGTAAAGCTGCTTTAATTACGCGAGGTTTATCTGAGATGACTCGATTGGGTGTGCAGTTAGGTGCCGAAGCCGAAACCTTTTCCGGACTGTCAGGAATGGGGGATCTAGTCGCCACTTGCGCCAGCCATCATAGTCGAAATCGTTGGTGTGGTGAGCAATTGGGATTGGGGAGAAATCTGGATGAGATTATCTCCTCTACCCATTCGGTAGTCGAAGGAGTTCGCACGACTCAAGCCGTCATGGATATCGCCAGAAAATTATACCTGGAGTTACCTATTACTTCAGCGGTATATGAGATTCTTTTTGAGGGTAAAGATCCGGCTCAGCAGGTGGAACAATTGATGAGTCGTATGGCACGACCTGAAAATGTATCATTGGCTCAGAAAAAATGGGAACGATCTTCTCATCTTTAAGACTAAATACATTGACAACATAGTCGTTCATCGCGTATAATACCGATAACGCTATGATGGAGACAAAACAATCGAATGCACACAGCGAGGATTTGAAGGTGTGAGAAATCCTGCAAATGGTTGTTTATTGGCCACTCCTGAGCTTTTGTGCGAACACAAACGGTGAACCCCGTTATCGGTGTGAGAGATCGGCGTAATCCGATGAATCAGGGTGGTACCACGATATACATCGTCCCTGAGCGTAAGCTCAGGGACTTATTTTTTTAGGAGGGATACCAATGAAGAAGAGAACCGGTAACGAAATTCGTCAAGCGTATTTAGAATTTTTCCGTGAAAAAGGACATTTGGTTTTACCGAGTGCCTCATTAGTACCGGAGAATGATCCAAGTCTTTTGCTTATCGGGGCAGGCATGGCTCCTTTTAAGCCATATTTTACGGGTGTAGCAACCCCTCCATCGGGTCGAGTGACCAATTCCCAAAAATGCATTCGAACTCCCGATATTGAACGAGTAGGAAAAACCGCTCGCCATGCTACTTGCTTTGAGATGCTGGGCAATTTTTCGTTTGGCGACTATTTCAAGCGTGAGGCGATTCTCTGGGCATGGGAGTTTCTTACCGATCGCATGGAAATGGATCCCCAACGACTCTATGTCACTGTACATAAAGAGGATCAGGAAGCCTACGATATTTGGCATAAAGAAGTTGGTGTTTCTGAGGAACATATTATTTTGGGTGATGAGGATAATTTTTGGGAAATTGGAACAGGACCATGTGGCCCCTGTTCAGAGATTTTCTATGACCAAGGAGAAGCGTTTAAGTGCGATAGTCCGAACTGCGTTATGGGATGCAATTGTGATCGATATTTGGAGATTTGGAACCTAGTCTTTACCCAATACGATAAAGACGAAGCTGGGCAGTACCATCCGCTGGAACGGAAGTGTATTGATACCGGCTTAGGGCTAGATCGTATCGCCACGGTTATTCAAGGTGCACCATCCATTTTTGAAATGGATTTAAATCTCCCTATGCTCAATCGTCTGATTGAAATGTCCGGGGTAGCCTATGATGGTAAGTCATCAGAAAGTTTAGCGTTACGAGTGATATTGGATCATGTACGAGGTGTGACTTTTTTGATTGGCGACGGTGTTTTACCCGGAAATGAGGGCAGAGGGTATGTATTGCGACGCCTTTTAAGACGAGCCGTACGCTTCGGTCGTTTAGTTGGAATGAAAGAACCCTTTGTTGCAGAAATTGCTGCGAAAGTGATAGATTCATTTAAAGTGGGCTATCCAGACTTAGAAGAAAAAAGGGAATTCATCCTGCAGGTCTTTCAGTTAGAGGAGAAGCGTTTTAACGAAACGTTAGAGTCTGGCCTAAGTTTGGTTCAACAATATATGGAAGAAATGAAAGCCAAGCAAGAAACCGAATTAAAGGGTGAAATTGCCTTTCGCTTACATGACACATTTGGTTTTCCTTTGGAGTTAACCCAAGAAATTCTAGAAGAAAAAGGGTATTCAGTCGATATTCAAGGGTTCAAGGATGAAATGAATCGGCAAAGGCAACGGGCCAGATCGGCTCGACAGGATGTCGATGCGATGGGAGCGAATCGTGCCGATATGTCTGGAGTGATGACGACCTTTACCGGCTATGATTCCTGTAAAGAGACCACCACGATTCAAGCGCTGTATCAGAACGCTAAATCAATGGAAGAAGTAGCTGCCGGTGAAGAGGTGCAAATTGTTTTGAGCATCAACCCTTTCTATGGAGAGAGTGGGGGACAAATTGGTGACACCGGATATTTGCGAAAGGGAGACACCCTCAACCCAGTCCTGCAAACGACCAAAGAATCACAAACCAATGTGTTATTAGTCGAAGCAAAGACCACATTGCGAGTTGATGATGCTGTCACAGCTGTGGTCGATATCGAGAGAAGAAAGCATATAACCAGGCATCATTCGGCAACTCATTTATTACATAAAGCGCTTAGGCGAATCATAGGTGATCATATCCATCAAGCAGGTTCGTGGGTGGGCCCCGATCGCTTACGATTTGATTTTAGTCACTTCAGCGCTTTGGAAGCGCAACAATTGATTCAAGTGGAGAAATTGGTCAATCAATGGATTCTAGAAGATGTAGCAGTGAATAAAGAAGAACTCAGTTTGGAGGAAGCTCGGGCGAAAGGGGCGACAGCTTTATTCGGAGAAAAATATGGAGACCGGGTTCGAGTGATTGAGATGGGAGAATCCATGGAATTGTGTGGCGGAACCCACGTGAATCGCACGGGTGAAATCGGATTGTTCCGTATTGTATCTGAGGCGGGCATTGGTTCTGGGTTAAGGAGAATTGAAGCAGTAACCGGTTGGAAATCTTATGAATATGCAAAAGAGAAGGAAAGTATTCTAGAGGATGTATCCATGCTTGTCAAAAGCAAAGAAGAGGAACTACCTGGGAAAATCACTTCTATGCTACAACAAATCCGGGATTTGGAACGAAAACTGGAAGCCTTACAGGCTCAGAATACGGTTGGTAAAATGGAAAGCCTTTTGCTAAAGAAAGTCAAAATCAGCGGGGTGGATGCGGTTATTGCACAAGTTTCTGCTGAGAAAGCCGATGACTTGAGACAAATGGCCGATATATTAAGAGATAAAATGGGTAGCGGCATTGTGGTTTTGGCTGCTGAGATGGAAGGGAAAGCCAGTGTTCTAGTGGCCGCAACCAAAGATTTAGCAAATACCTTCCATGCCGGTCAGTTGATTCGTGAAGCAGCCAAATTGGTAGGTGGAGGTGGCGGAGGAAGGCCGGATTTAGCTCAAGCAGGAGGTAAAAACCCCGAGAAAATTGCTCAGGCGTTGGAGCAAATACCATCACTAATTGAAGCACAGCTTCAAATCCGATAAGTTGAGAAAGGGTGCTACTATGTCGTTGCACATCGTGCTATATCAACCTGAAATCCCACCGAATACCGGAAACATATCCAGACTTTGTGCAGCTACGGATTGTACGCTTCATCTGGTTAAGCCGTTGGGTTTTTCTTTGGAGGATAAACACTTGAAGCGAGCCGGCTTAGATTATTGGCAATATTTAAAGTTGGAAATCCACGATTCGTGGCAATCTTTTATGGATTTGTATGGAAACCGAAATCTCTACTTTGCAACAACCAAAGCAAATCAATCTTATCATCAACTGGAGTATCAAGAAGGCGACTTCTTTGTTTTTGGACCGGAAACAAGAGGGCTACCGGTCGAGATATTAAGTCGGTCCCCGAATCATAACATACGAATTCCAATCCTGCACGAAACCAGATCTCTAAATCTCTCGAGCGCCGTGGCCATCATTGTGTATGAAGCGTTGAGACAAACCGGGTATCCAGCATTGACATGGGCTAATAGTATCCCAAAAGGAGAATGATGATGAAACCTCGCAAAAGAATTCTGACCGGAGATCGTCCCACCGGGAAATTGCATTTGGGGCATTATGTCGGCTCTTTAGCCAATCGTGTGGCATTACAAGAGGACTACGATACCTTCTTAATTGTTGCAGATGTGCAAGCATTAACGACCAATTGGGAGCACCCGGAAAAGCTGGCTGAATCGGTACGGCAAGTGACAGAAGATTACATGGCGATTGGGATGGATCCCAATCAAACCACCGTTTTTGTGCAATCTATGGTGCCACAGATTGCTGAATTGACCGTATTTTACTCCAATTTCGTCTCCGTCAACGTGCTCAGGCACAATCCAACCATAAAGACCGAAGCGGAGCAACATGGATATACCGATATGAGTTATGGATTCTTGGGATACCCGGTATCTCAAGCAGCAGATATTACTTTCTGTAAAGCGGATTTGGTACCGGTTGGGCAAGATCAAGTTCCACATATTGAATTCACACGCAAAGTGGCCAGAAGATTTAATGAACTGTATCAACCGGTGCTTGTCGTTCCTGAAGCCTTAGTTGGGAAAGTTGGACGATTGGTTGGGCTTGATGGGAAAGCAAAGATGTCTAAAAGCTTGGACAATGCGATTTTTCTATCGGACAGTTCAAAAGAAGTAGAAAACCGCATTCGCACTGCGGTCACAGACCCAGCTAGAATACGTGCCACAGATCCCGGACATCCTGAAGTGTGCACGGTCTTCGAATATCATAAAGTTTTCAATTCAGAAGAAGCAAACGATATTGAATTGCGTTGTCGTGCGGGAAGCATTGGCTGTGTAGCTTGCAAGAAAAGGTTAAGTCAGAAAATTAACGAATTATTGGAACCCATGCGAGAGAGAAGAGTCGCATATCAACAGAACCCTAACCTCATTGATGAGATTCTACTTGCTGGTACCGAAAGAGCTTGTGAGGTGGCGCGTCAAACCATGTCCGAAGTTCGGGATGCCATGAAAATCAACTATTTTAAATAAAGGGGGATGAACCGATTGAGTACTAAGAATATGGAAAAATTGGTCACTCTGTGCAAGACCAGAGGATATGTTTATCCGGGCTCCGACATTTATGGTGGCTTAGCGAATACATGGGACTATGGACCACTTGGTGTGGAATTAAAGAACAATATTAAAAAAGTTTGGTGGAGAAAATTCGTCACGGAAACTCCTGCCAATGTCGGCATGGATGCTGGCATTCTTATGAACCCGGAAACTTGGGTGGCATCTGGACATGTTGGAGGGTTTTCAGACCCGCTCATGGATTGCCGTCAGTGCAAAAGCAGATACCGAGCAGACAAACTCATTGAAGAACATGCGAACCGCAAAGGGTTGGATTTTAGTGCGGATGGATGGTCCAACGAGCAAATGAAGCAATATATCGAGGGTGAAAACATTCGTTGCCCCCAATGCGGCGCGTTGGATTATACGGAGATTCGTCAATTTAATCTCATGTTCAAAACACATCAAGGTGTCACAGAGGACAGCAGTGCATTGGTGTATCTGAGACCGGAAACAGCACAAGGTATTTTTGTCAATTTTAAAAATGTTTTGGTCTCTACACGTCGCAGACCTCCCTTTGGTATTGGCCAAATCGGAAAATCTTTCCGAAACGAAATCACACCTGGTAATTTCATCTTCCGAACCCGTGAATTTGAACAGATGGAATTGGAGTTCTTCTGTAAACCTGGACAAGATGTAGATGGCGAAGACATGAAATGGTTCTTTTATTGGAGAAATTTCGTTCATCAATTTTTGCTTTCATTGGGTGTTAAAGACGAGAATCTCCGCTTACGTGATCACGACCCCGAAGAATTGTCACATTATGCGAAAGCAACTACAGACGTAGAATATGAGTTTCCTTTCGGTTGGGGAGAACTTTGGGGGATTGCGCATCGCACGGATTATGATTTACGAGTTCACCAGGAGCATTCAGGGCGCGATCTTCAAGTGTTAGATCCCGAAACGAACGAGAAGTATTTGCCATATTGTATTGAGCCTTCCGTTAGTGTGGAAAGATTGGCTCTCATGTTTTTACTGGATGCGTATGAAGAGGAAACCTTGGCAGAAGGGGATACTAGAGTCGTTTTACGTCTTCACCCGGCATTGGCACCGATTAAAGCAGCGATATTACCTCTTTCCAAGAAGCTTGGGGATCAGGCAGAAGCAATATTCAAACAATTGCAGAAAAAATGTCAGGTGGAGTATGATGATGCTGGTAGTATAGGTAAGCGATATCGACGTTGGGATGAAGCAGGAACCCCTTTCTGTATCACCGTTGATTTTCAAACTCAAGAAGATGAGTGCGTAACGGTTCGAATGAGAGATTCGATGGAACAAATTCGAATTCCCATAGCACAATTGTCGGCGTGGCTAGAAGAAAAAATATCATTTTAGTCCAGCTGGAACTTGACAAGAGTTTGATTCTTTGTTATAATCCTAAAGTATCAAGAAGAGGCCATCCGCTTCTCACCCGACAGTGAACTAGTTCGGGTTCATATGGAATTCTCATCAGTTTGAGGAGATTTTCTGCGCGGGTGATTTCACCCGCGCTTTTTCTATGGATGGTAGTATGAACTGGAGGTGTAAAGTATCAATAGTAAGGGACATCAAATTAATGAAGAAATTCGAAACCGCGAAATCCGTGTCATTGATGAAAATGGTGAGCAATTGGGAATTCTCAATGCAAGAGATGCATTAAGAATCGCTCAAGAGCGAGGTTTGGATTTGGTCAAAGTTGCTCCTCAGGCGAACCCACCCGTATGCCGTATTATGGATTATGGGAAGTTCCGTTATGAGCAAAGCAAACAGGATCGGGAAGCTCGCAAAAAACAGAAGGTCATCAATATCAAGGAAGTCCGTGTGACACCCACTATAGAAGATCACGACTTGAATACCAAGATCAAAGCGTCAATTCGTTTTCTTCAAGATGGTGATAAAGTGAAGGCAACAGTACGTTTCCGCGGTAGAGAAATCGCCCATGCCAATTTAGGAAAAGATGCATTAGACAAATTAGCGGCAGGAGTCTCCGAATTTGGCGTGATTGAAAAACCGGCAAAAATCGAAGGTCGAAACATGATCATGATTCTTGCTCCAAAATAATGCTTCAAGATTAGGAAGGAGTTCATTAACATGCCTAAAATGAAAACCCATAGAGGTGCAGCTAAGCGCCTTGGTAAAACCGGTACTGGTTTAGTATCACGTAAACACGCTTATCATCGCCATAAAGCGTTATGCAAAAGCGCAAAAAGAAAACGTCAATTGCGCGGTACAACTTTGGTTTCCGCTTCAGAACAACGCCGTATTGGCCGATTAATCCCTTATCTCTAAGATAAGCGCGTCACAAGGAGGATACTACAATGAGAATAAAAGGCGGAATGGTTTCCCGCAGAAAACACAATAAAATCCTGAAATTAGCTCGCGGTTTTAAAGGTGCTAAGAGCAAACAGTTTAGAGTAGCCAATCAAGCGGTAATGAAAGCCGGGTATTATGCTCGTCGCGACCGCCGCAACCGCAAACGCGATTTCCGCAAATTATGGATTGCACGTATTAACGCTGCATCCCGCATGAATGGTTTATCGTACAGCCGCTTTATCGCTGGTTTAAAGAAGGCCAATGTGGAAGTCAACCGTAAAATGTTAGCCGATTTGGCGATCAGTGATATGAACGGATTTGTTCAATTCGTAGAAGTTGCGAAAGCACAATTAAATCAATAATTGAATCCACAGATTCAAAGACCGCGACATCCTCAACTGGGAACATCGCGGTTTTTTCTTTGACAGGAGAGAAGTATGTCAGCCATAACCTCCATGCAAAATAAAACAATCCAAGAAATTCGCCTGCTCCAACAGAGAAAAGAGCGCAGAGCTCAATGCAACTTTATTGTTGAAGGAATTCGGAATCTCGAAATGGCGCTGACCGCTCAGACTTCCTTGCTCATTCTATGTTATACCCCTAAAGCACTTGCGGATGTGAGGATGAAGGGCTTTATTGACAAAATGAGGGAGAGTGCTTGTAAACTCTTTGAAGTTTCGGAAGCAATCATGGAAAAAATTAGTCAAATCGAGACCAGTCAAGGTCTATTGGGTGTCTGTGCTATGAAATCAACACCAATCAATGAGTTAAAGTCCGATATGCGTGTGGTAATACTGGATCGGCTGCAAGATCCGGGAAATATAGGTACTGTAATCAGAAGTGCAGTCGCATTTGGGTTTGATGCGGTAGCATTTTTGCCCGGTAATGGAGATCCTTGGAATGATAAAGTCGTTCGGGCAAGTGCCGGAACGCTTTTTCATATGAAGTTAATAGAAGCACAGTCTACAGAAGACATTCTATTCCATCTTCGTAGGATACAACTACCTATTGTTGTTACGGCATTAGATCAAGCGGAAGAATTAGCAGATCAACCTTGGTTAAAGCAACCACTGGCATTGGTCGTAGGTAATGAGGGTATGGGAGTTTCCGATATTTGGCTACAAGAAGCTGATCGAAAAGTGAAAATTCCTATGATGGGTCCGGCAGAGTCTTTAAATGTAGGAGTTGCAACGGGGATCCTGTTATATTCCATGCAGAAAAAATGAACTTGCATCCTCAAAAAAACTATGTTATAGTTTCTAATATAAGCAATGACTCGGAAGAGTACCACGATGAAAGTTCCATACAGGGAAGCATGGCCATGGACTGAGAGCTATGTTGGAAAGGCATGTTGGGAAGTTCACCCGAAGAGCTGCAAGCTGAGCCATGATTGGGGTAGGCATTGCCGGTGGTACCGTTATCGCTAAATGAGACGATTCTCAAGGAGAGTCATATCAAGGGTGGTACCGCGAGACTTCGCCCCTTAGGGGAGAGGTCTCTTTTTTATATTCAAAACGAGGAGGAAACGAGATGTTGGACACACTACAACAATTGAAAGCAGTGGCCATGGAGGCTATATCGCAGGCGAACCAGACAGCGCTTTTAAACGAGATTCGTGTACAGTATTTAGGAAAGAAGGGAGAATTAACTCTATTGCTGAGGCAAATGGGCAAAATGCCAGCAGAAGATCGTCCGAAATTCGGTCAAGTTGCCAACGAAGTGCGTGACGCTTTGGAGGAAGCCATTACGCTCCGAGAGCAGTTATTAGGCCAGAAAGAGCAAGAAGAAAAAATCCGTTCCGAGCAAATTGATATCACTTTGCCGGGATTCTCCCTCCAAAAAGGAAGTTTGCACCCCATCACAATGATTCTTGGTGAAGTGAAAGAGATATTCACCAATTTGGGTTTCACTGTGGTAGAAGGACCTGAAATTGAAACGGATTATTATGATTTCCAAGCGCTCAATATTCCCTTGGATCATCCTGCTCGTGAAATGCAAGATACCTTTTACATCACAGAAGATATCCTATTAAGAACACATACTTCACCGATGCAAGCCAGAACCATGGAAAGCATGGCTCCACAAGTACCCATCAAAATTATTGTCCCGGGCAAAGTGTATCGTCGGGATGAAGACGCAACACATACCCCTATGTTCCATCAAGTGGAAGGGCTACTGGTAGACCGTGAGGTTTCCATGGCGACATTAAAAGGATTGTTACTGTCTTTTGCAAGACAAATGTTTGGCCCCGATCGAGAGATTCGGCTGCGACCTTCCTTCTTTCCCTTTACGGAACCCAGTGTAGAAGTCGATATTTCATGTTTTGCTTGTGGTGGAAGTGGCTGCCGTTTATGCAAAGGTTCCGGCTGGATTGAGATTCTGGGAGCCGGAATGGTGCATCCCAACGTCTTAAAAATGGGTGGATACGATCCTGAGGAAGTCAGCGGATTGGCTTTTGGTATGGGTGTGGAACGTATCGCTATGCTAAAGTTTGCCATTGATGATATGAGACACATGTATCAAAACGATTTGAAGTTCTTAACACAATTCAAAATGTAGGAGGTGGGATGATGAAAGTTTTATATAGCTGGCTAAAAGAATTCATTCCGGACTTAAATGAAACGGCCGAAGTCATCGCCAAAAGATTAACGGATTCCGGTATCGAAATTGATTCAATAGAGTCGTTACCCTCCGGTGATTCTATAATTGAGCTAGACCTAACCCCCAATCGCTCTGATTGCTTAAGTATTTGGGGAGCTGCTTACGAAGTGGGAGCTGTATTTGGATATCCTGTTAGGATACCAAGCATGAAACCAATCAGCATAGTGACTGATTCGAATCAAATTGTCTTGGAGGCTCTAGAATTATGCCCCTACTATTTAGCATTAAAAGTAGATCAGGTGAAAATCGTCC
>CALCNS010000017.1 GCA_937897315.1 uncultured Bacillota bacterium | reverse complement strand
CACCCTCACGCTTCAGTTCACCAGTAGACACCAGTTTTCTCAGAGCTCCTTCTATGGAGCCAACACTCAGAGAATGTTGGGAAACTCCCTCAAGTACTTATTGTTTTGCTTTTACTTGTGAACACTTAAAAAAAGGATTTTGCATTCACCAGCAAGAAAAGTAGTGTAGTAATATTTCGATACTAGTAAGACCGCAACCCGTTCAAGGAGAGTTCAACCGGAGCCTTCTTGTGCCAGAGAATAGGTATGGGGGTGAAATTGAGAAATCGCTTATCTGAACCAAGTATCACATAAACTAAGGAGGAACGAAAGATTGAAAAAAGACGAATTTAACAAGAACCAACTCATTGCTGTGGATTTTCTGGAAAGAAGTGAAACCAAGAAAATATTAGCAGAAATCAACGATGCCATATGGTCTTATGCCGAATTAGGACTTGAGGAATACAATACTGCAAATCTACTCGTGAATTATTTGGAAAAAGAAGGCTTCACGGTTGAAAAGGGTGTCGCCGGAATGCCAACTGCCTTTGTGGCTACGTTTTCTAATGGACCTGGTCCAACCATAGGCGTTTTGGGTGAGCTAGATGCCTTGCCAATGTTATCTTAAGAAGTAGCAAATCCTGACCATGCTCCCGTAACCGAAATCAAAGGGGCCATAGCACCGGGACATGCTTGCACCCATAACACCATGGGTACTGCCGCTGCCGGAACGGTAGTAGCAGTCAAGAAAGCTATGGAAGAGGGCGGATTTACCGGAACAATAAAGATGTTTGGTAGCCCTGCCGAAGAAACTGTCATCAGTCGTCCTTTCATGGTTCATGCCGGGTTGTTCGATGATGTCGATATTGTCATCGATAACCATGGTGGAGACGGTTTTGGTGCATCTTATGGAGTAGGTAGCAATACCAATTGGTCCTTCTCCATCACCTTCCATGGGAAAACGGCCCACTCCGGTGGATCCCCATGGGTTGGAAGATCCGCTTTGGATGCCGTTCAAATCATGAACACAAGCACCGAGTACTTGCGAGAGCATTTACATTACACTTCCAGAATGCATTATGTCATCACGGTAGGTGGAGAAGGTCATAATGTTGTTCTGGATCGTGCAACGACGTGGTATTATGTAAGAAATTCCGCTAAACTTATTAAATCCGATCTCGAAAGAGTGCTGAACTGCGCCAAAGCTGCAGCCCTTGCCACAGATACTCAAATGGAAATGACCCCCTATACTGCAATCCATCAATGCTACAGAGTTGAAACCTTAGCCAATTTGGTTCAGGACAACATTAAAAAAGTTGGTATGCCTAAGTGGACAGAAGAAGAGCAGAAGTTCGTCAAAGCAATACAAAAAGGGGTAGGTGCAGAAGAAATTGGCCTTCCCGATGACTCGGTCATTGCAGACAAGCCAAGCGGAGCTCCTGCGGTCTTTGTCGGCGGCGGTTCTTCCGACATTGGTGAAGTCTCCTTGGTTGTGCCCCTTACCTCAGTTCGATTCCCCACTTCTGCCCCGGGAGCCATTGGCCATCACTGGACCACGACTGCCGTAACCGGATCGACTGTTGCTCACAAAGGTGTCGTAGCAGGAGCCCAAGTCATGGCGGTAAGTGCGATTGAACTCATGACCAACCCCGAAAAAATCGAGGAAATCAAAAAAGACTTCAGAAAAATGCAGGAAACCTATTTCTATAACTACAAAAACGATGGCAAATCTTTGATTCTGGATGAGAACGGCAAAGCTCAATACATCTCCTACCTGCCATATTTCTTTAGTAAAGCAGGAAAATACAAACACGATCCTGAAAACGGGATATTCTTCGTTCCGGAAGGCAAAGAAGTGGCTCCTCCAGTAGGATTCCTGAGCGAGCAAATGTCCAAGTATCGTCCTCAAATGTCTAAGCATTACAAGACTCCGGCATGGTACGACGGACCGGAGATGATTAAGGAATAAGGTTTGTCAGCGCTTGTTTTGCGCAAGTATTGCTCTCAGTAGAACGAACCACCGATGGATAAAGCAATGTATCCGTGGGTGGTTCGTTTATTTTTTAGGAACAGTATTACTTGCCGACCCAAACGTCGGATAAGCCGTTTTCAATGAGCATCTTGTTCAACTCGCCCGTATGGTCCGATAACTCTCGCATCATATACAAGTGCAAAGCCATTTGGGTTCCACCCATCCAAGTCCGTTCCGGCTCAAGAGGTGACAACAGGATTTCGTCGTTCAGAGTAGCTAATGCCCTGTCAGCTCTTCCAAGAACTGCACTGAAGTACACCATGAACTCCGCTTTGTTGGGAAGAATTTCTGCGGTGGCTTCGCTCCACTTACCGTAAGGAAGTTTGGATGCGAAGTCTTTGTCCTTGTACCCACCCGCTACATAGTTGTCAATCACGACGGCCAGGTGATAAGCAATTCGACAAGGTAGATAATACTCATCTCCGTGTGGTTGTAGCCACTGATCTTCCGGAAATGTTTCTACAATTCTCCGGATTGTAGTAAAAGTCTTCTGGTATTGTAATCTCACATCGTTCGCTAAAACTTCGCTCATGTCGTCATCCCTTTCCATAATTCGTGTTTCATTGGAGAAATTTGCCTTTTCTATATTCGTTTGTTCCCTGCTCAAACCCTTTATGAACAAGACTTATTTTGCATTCAAAGAAGTAAGCACCTAGTATGTTCTACTTTTCTCTATACATTGAAGCTACTAAAGGTCTCAGAAAAAAGGTTGAGAATATTTAAAAAAATGGTAAAATGTAGTAACGATTTGAATCATATAAATCCAACCAAGTGAGGTGAGTGCTTTGGAGAGTGCAGTGCTTTTTCCGCTGATTAATAATGCAGCTTTACTGTTGGTACTCTCTGCCGTGTACGAAATCTCGTATTTGGTCCCTTCGAAGTATCGTTACTTCAAACTCATTCTAAGTGGTACTCTCATCGCCTTGATTTGTCTTGCCATTATGAGTGTTCCATTCGATTTGCAAGAAGGAGTTTTTTTCGATACCCGCTCCATACTGATTAGCGTGACCGCGCTCATTTTTGGCCCGATTCCCACCATCATCTCGGGGCTGACCGCTTCAGCATATCGTCTGCTTATTGGAGGAAGTGGAGCCTTAATGGGTGTCGCGGTCATATTCTCCAGCGCAGGTATCGGTTTGGCTTGGCGGCGCTGGTTGTACCCGATTTCAAAGAAGACTCGTTGGTTGAGCATCTATATCATGAGCATCGTTGTTCATATCACCATGTTGCTATGTGGGATGCTCTTGCCTGCTCCGAGTAACCTTATGGTAATTCGTACCATTGCATTACCTGTTATGATCATTTATCCTGTGGCAACCATGGTTCTCAGTTTGTTCTTAATGCGACAATCTGAATTGCGTGAAACTCGAGAGCTCGTAAAGAAGTCGGAAGCTCAATACAAACTTCTTTTTGATACAATGACTCAAGGTGTAGTCTACCAAGCTGCCAATGGCTCCATTATTTCCATGAACCCGGCCGCTGAACGGATTTTAGGTCTTTCGTTTGACCAAGCACAAGGGCGTACCTCTTCGGACCCCAACTGGAGAGCCATTCGTGAGGACGGCTCGGAATTGGATGGTTCGGAGCATCCCACAATGATTGCATTGCGCACCGGCAAACCTCTCGGTCCGCTGATTATGGGTGTTTATCAGCTCAAAATCAACGATTATGTATGGCTTTCTGTGAATGCCACTCCGTTATTTCTTCCTGGTAAAGATACTCCTTATCAGGTATACTCCACTTTTGAAGACATTACTGCTGTGCGGAAAGCGAATCAGGATTACCAGCTTTTATTTCGTGAAATGGTGGTAGCTTTTGCTGTGCACGAAATCCTTTGTGACGAAAGTGGCCACCCTATCAATTATCGTTTTCTCGCAGTCAATCCGGCTTTTGAGCAAATGACTGGGTTGCACTCATACGAAATCATTGGAAAGACCGTTTTAGAAATCCTCCCCAAAACCGAACCTTATTGGATTGAAACGTACGGTAAAGTTGCTTTAAACGGTGAGAATATCTCCTTTCAACAGTATAGTGCTGGGTTAGACAAGTATTATGCCGTAACCGCTTATCGTCCTGCTCCCAAGCAATTTGCTACAACCTTTTGGGATATTACGGAGCGCATCTATGCTGAAAATGCACTAAAAGAAAGCCAAGACAAATACAGTGGGTATATTGAAAATGCACCCTATGGTGTCTTTGTGGTCAATGAGAACGGTCAATACATAGAAGTAAATACGCAGGCGTTGATTTTAACCGGCTACACTCAAGATCAACTACTGAGCATGACCATTGGCGATATTACTCCATCCAGTTCACTGGAAGCAGCATTGCAGCATTTCAAGTACTTAAACGATTTTGGTGAAATGAGTGCTGAATTAGAGTTCTTACACGCAAATGGTAGCGTACGCTGGTGGAGTGTCAATGCGGTAAAACTTTCTGAAACTCGTTACTTGGGGTTCTCCATTGATATTACCGAAAGGAAGAGCATGGAAGAACGCATGCGTTACATGACCGAACACAATCTTTTGACCGATTTACACAATCGTGATTACCTAGATAATCTTCTGAAGGTCGATTCCCTTAAGCAAGATGGGAAAAAACGCGCACTCCTTGGCGTGAATTTAAGCACGGTGCAACTGCTTACTGCAAACTATGGATTCCAATATACACAAAACCTCATTCGACAAGCAGCAGAGACATTGAAGATATTCACTTGCGAAAATCGGTTTTTGTTTCACGTCAATGAAAATCAGTTCGTGTTTTACTTAGTGAACTACCCGAGCACAGAAGAACTGACACTCTTCAGTCAAGGTATAACGGAAGCACTGGAAACCATATTTGTGACTGACCGGGTTGGGGGTGGCTTGGGAATACTAGAGTTGAATTCCCATGAATCACTGACCGATGTGGATTCCTTACTTCGCAGACTGTTTCTTGCTTCTGAGAAAGCCATGAACATTTTCGAACGAGACTATGGGGTTCGTTATTACGACGAAGATTTAGATGCCTTAGTCAGCCGTGAAGGGTTAATTCGCCGAGCGTTATCGGCGGTAGTAAACGATGAGTCCAATGAGGCTTTGTTCTTGCAATATCAACCCATACTAGACTTGCGAACCAATACAACGGTGGGCTTTGAAGCACTGGCTCGTTTGAGGACCGAAGAGTTTGGCTTGGTCTCCCCTGGAGAATTCATTCCCATATCGGAAGAAACGAAGATCATTCTTCCCATGGGAGAAATCATTATAAGTCATGCTCTGCGCTTTCTCCACCAAATAAACAGACAAGGGTATGACTCTATTCAGATTTCCATTAATGTATCGGCGATACAACTGCTGTCTCCGAATTTTGCTGAACGGCTTTTCCAACTTTGTGAAGAGAACCAGGTCCCGTTAAAGAATGTGGGTATAGAGATCACGGAGTCGATCTTCGCCTCGGACTATGAGAAAATCAATGGGATTATTGAACGCTTAAGAACCGCTGGGTTACATATTGCTATTGATGATTTTGGAACTGGTTACTCCTCCTTGGCTCGAGAAAAGGAGTTAAATGTCGACAGCATGAAAATTGACAAGTATTTTATTGACCAATTGCTTGAAACCGACCAAACCCACGTGATTACCAGCGACATTATTTCCATGGCACATAAATTAGGGCAAACCACTATAGCCGAAGGGGTAGAAACGGAAAGCCAGCTGAATTACTTGCGAGAACACCAGTGCGACCGAGTGCAAGGGTATTTCATTAGTCGGCCCATGGATGAGGACACCGCTTTGGAATATTTGAAAAAACAGTGACGACAAAGCCACCAAAGATTCCCCTAACGGAGTCTTTGGTGGCTTTCTTTATGTAGGACCTCTATTTTAGATATTCTCCCAAATGTTTGCTAAAACTCCTTGCGGTTTCACCCAACATGTGGCCATCGTAGTCGGTGAATCCAGCTAAGCTTTTATCAAATCCTTCGAGCTCAATAAAGTTAAAATTATAATACCGCAGATTGTAGTGGTTCATGAGATCTGTAAAATACCGATTGGCCGCTTGGAAACTCTCGGGATTCAACTCTAGGGTTTCTTTTGAAACCGGAGCGGTAAAAACCACGAGTTCTATGTGATTTTCCCTGCAGTAGGTCACTATGTTTTGAAAAAAGCGCAAGGCATCCGGTTGTAATTTTGCTTCGTCCCAAAGGGTCATGTTTTTCGATTTATTGGCTTTGGTATCTTTGAGATACAAAAAGCCATTTTCTTTTAAGACCTCATATGGCAAGTCAAAGGTTTCCAGACCAAAATTCCTGTAGTTGTCGGTTTGCTTGAGCGCAAGGTTCTCTAAGCTCGCTTGCCACTGCAACTGATAATTAAACCAAGGGAATAGGGCAATGCGAAAATCGGTAGAGAGAATTTTGGCGAAAAAATACTCTACTTTTACCCATGACCAAGACATATAGTGATACAATTTTGTGGAATGGTAGGTATCTTGATCTTTGTTCAGCCAGTAGGTGGGGTCCAACTCATAGATGACACGAGTTGGCTTTTGAAAGCGTATAGCATTCTTCAGCAAATAATAAGAGTCTCTGGGATACTCACTCCAAACGCAGAGATTGGAGCTTTGACGACCGGTGATTTCGTCTACCACTGCAGGGTCCACGGCAGACAAACCATGCGAGGTACCCAAAAATAAATCTTCGTAGGAAGAGGTTTCCAAATTGTGCATTTTCATTCTCATGACATTGTTGGGAATGAGCAAGTAGTTCAGAGCGGAGTTTAACGCTACGCTGACGAGCAGAAAACTTATGAGAAAAAGACTTTTAAAATTGCGCATAGATAAACCCTCCGCTAGAAGAAGACAAGGTTCCCAAAGCCGGCAAGGCATAGAGCAGAATCAAGTAAACCATAAACCGCACGGCAACAGGTTTGGCACATAGCCACTCTCCCAGCTGCATTCCTTTCTCTTGGTAATAACTCACCAAGTAAAGGATAAGGCATCCCACAAGCAGGATACCATAGAACCAAGGTCCTATGCGATTGGCACCATTTAAAAACAATGTGCCGTTCCAAAAATCGGTGATGTGAAAATCGGTAACGGTCTTTTGCATCAGAGCAAAGGCATGGTCCAGGTGATCGGCTCGGTCAAAGTACCAGCTAATCTGGATAAGTAAAAATGTGCGCAGGGTAGCCAAGTTGCGCCATTTGTTGTCCCAGGCGCGTGTGTAGGGTAGTAATAGCCCTTCCAGTGCAATGAGCAACCCGTGATACAAACCGTAGACAATAAACTTCATATTGGCACCATGCCAAACCCCGACCAGGAAAAATACGACGAGATTGGCTACGGCTATGGGCAACGCTCGGCCCAGCTGTTTTCCAAAGGTGTTGCGGCTAAATTTACCAAAGCGATTCATGGGCTTAGAAAGGGAGATGGGGTAAAAAACATAGTCTTTCATCCAAGTGCCCAACGTAATATGCCAGCGGTGCCAGAAATCGGCTATGGACGAAGCGAAATACGGGCGCTTAAAATTTTCATCCAGGTCTATGCCAAAAAAGAGAGCAATGCCTTTGACAATATCCATTCCTCCGGAAAAATCACCATAGAGTTGTAGCGAGTAGCCCAATATGGCCACCAAGATGACGGTACCGGAGTATTTTTGGTAATTATTCCACCAAAGCACTTCGTCCACAAAGCGAGCGGCGTTGTCGGCGAGGATCATCTTTTTAAAGAATCCCCAAAGGATTCGTTGAATTCCTTGCTCTATTTGCGTCCAATTTAGCGTGTGTTCCTCGTACAGCTGTTGGGCTAGGCGGTTGAAACGCCCAATGGGACCCTGCAAAAGTTGTGGGAAGAACGAGACAAATAAAGCATAGCGAAGAAAGCTTTTTTCGGGTGCGAATTTCTCCCAGTAGACATCGATGATATACCCGGCAGATTGAAAAGTATAAAAAGAAATGCCCAAAGGCAGCAGCCACTGTCGCAAAGAGAAGAGGTTTCCAAAGATCCAATGAGCATATTTTAAAGCAAAGAGCATACCAAATTGCAGCAAGAGTGCCACAATGAGGATGAAACGTTTTCGCTTTTGGCGATGCTCCAACTCGGTTGGGAGGTTATTGACTTGCCCTAAAAGAATCCCCGCTGCATAGGAGACCATAGTAGAAAAGAGTAAGAAGGGGACGATTTTGAACCCGGCAGAGGCATAATACGCATAGCTAAAGAGAAGCAGCCACACCCATTGTCCTCTTTTTGGGATGTTATAGTATCCGACAACCGCCACCAGAACGAAAAGTACGAATTTTAGGGATACGAACGACATTATTTTCCTCCGGCTTTTTTCCGTTCCATAAGAGCCGTAAGGGCTTGGGCGGAGTTGAAGTTAGACGGTTGGATATCCATGGGGGTGAGATACACATCGAATGCATCCTGTAGTTCGGCCACAATGGATAATATGGCAAAGGAGTCCAAAATCTGTTGGTCGATGAGGGTTTGACAAGTCTTATAGTCGACCCCTGGGCAGATGTCTTGTAAAATGGCGATGATTTTTTCGAGGTTGCTTTGATGGTTCATGTTAGGACTCCTTTATGGGTAAGAATGTAGAGGATATGTGGGGAGCTCGTCCCTCACCAATTGAAGACCTTGTTCGCGACCGTAAAAAAAGACTTTAGGCAAGTTGCGACTTAAGAAGAAAAATAGGCTTTCGGTAATGGCATAGGCACCCAGCTTGTGAAAAACCAAAATATCTTGCACGGCTAAGTCGGGCAGT
>CALCNS010000016.1 GCA_937897315.1 uncultured Bacillota bacterium | reverse complement strand
CGATTCAATGTTTCCGCTCCTTTGAGGGGTATCAAGCTATACATTTCGTGATAACAGAATAGGGTTCATGCATCCATATCGACGACACTCCATTTTACCTGAAGTTTTCCCTGAAGTCAATAAACATAGAAAGCAAACAAAAACCGTCCGGATAACGGACGGTTCGAATTTTATTCGGTTGTAAAGGGTAGTAACGCCACAATACGTGCTCTCTTAATGGCTTGGGTGAGCTTGCGTTGATGTTTTGCACAGCAACCCGAAACACGACGCGGTAAAATTTTTCCGCGTTCTGTGAGGAATAGACGCAAACGGTCGACTTCTTTGTAATCTATCTGCTCGACTTTGTCAACGCAGAAGCTGCAAACACGGCGACGGGGACGGCGCGCTTTGGAGCGGCGTTCGTTTTTATCGTCATTATCGCGATTGCGATTGCGATTGTATGGTTCAGCCATGGATCTTATCTCCTTTATTTTGTGTGTCAATCTTTAGTTGAAGGGTACGTCATCATCACTTTCTTGTACCTGTTTACCGGTTCGGTTTTCCTCGTAAGAGTCGTACGGCATATCACCGGGCATCTCACCATTCTCCATACTACCTTCCTTGGCACGATCCAAGGGTGTAATGGAATTACAGGAGACTTCTACATAGTCGCGACGTGTGCCATCGGGTTGAGTAGCACTATCGATTCTCAGTGAACCTTCTACCGCGACTAATCGGCCTTTTTTTACATAGTTGATGACAAATTCAGCTTGTTTGTTCCAGATACTACAACGGATGAAATCAGTTTGGCGTTCTCCGTTGGGGCCTTTACGATTGCGGTCAACTGCCAAGGTGAATCGGGCTACCGAAGCACCGCTGGGGGTATAACGCATTTCGGGATCTCGGGTGAGACGACCGACCAAAACGATATGGTTAACCATCGCTTATATCCTCCGTATCTCTTTATTATTCGTCGTTTTTTGTAATCAAGAAACGGAGAACTTCCTCCGTCAACTTCAAGACACGATCGATTTCACTGATGGATTCGGGAGCAGTGTCAAACGTAACAACAACATAGAAACCATCTTTAATATCGTTGATTTCGTATGCAAGACGTCGTTTGCCCCATTTCTTTACTTCAGTGACGGTACCATTGACCGATTCGATCAATGTGGTGACCTTTGACATCACACCCTCCAAGGCTTCACCCTCTAAGGTAGGAATCATGATGTACATCAATTCGTAATGATTCATTCCATTCACCTCCTCCCCCCCGGACTAACGGCCCTACCTTTGGTAGAGCGGGGGAACCAAGAAATTATATCATAGGATATCTAGAAAAGCAACTTATTTTTCTGTTTGAGGACGGTCAAAAACAGGACGTGATTGTGCCGTTTTTAGTGCATCTCCACGCTGAACAACCATTCGCACTGACTTTTCAAATTTGCTTCGCGGAATCATTAGGCTATGTCCGCAAGTCTGGCAACGGATTCTAAAGTCCATACCAACACGCATGATTTCCCAAGTTTCACCACCACAGGGGTGGGTTTTACGCATTTTTACGATATCACCAATCAAGAATTCTGCCATCGTGAAACCCTTTCTATGTAAACAAAGTCAATATGCGGTAATAAATCGTCATGAGCTGGTTGGCCAACATGGACTCCGCTACCCGTGCAGTCAAAGTGGATGGACCGGAGGAAGCCAACAAAGGAACAGCAAAAGCAATGGTGGCTATCACCAAAGCAGCGGCTTGCAACGCCCCCACGGCAAAGCCAAAAATGCGATCGGGTACACTTCCGGCTACCCGCAGTACATGTCTCAATAGAAAAAGTGTAATATTGCCAACTATATGAACTCCCAACAACACAGTTAGAAAGGCTAATGCGCTAATCAAAAGCCCTGCCAGCATTGTGGATACCAATTGACCTAAATTGCCTGCCATGGATTGAACATTGATTTTCCCTAAAGACTCAACACTACGACGCAAATAATCTAAGGTTGCTTGGGGCAGTGTAAGCTTTAGAACATGCTCTGCCAAATAACCAATCGGATCTGCTTCCGAAACGGGCATGGTTGGTATGATGATTTTGGGAGTTAAAAAGGTGACGATTTTCTCTTGTAAATGAAATACATCATTCAACCAAGTCGCTACCGCAGGGTGATAAATGACTGCAACAATGAACCCACCAATCGTTACGGCAAGATTGATCAGTGCCTTTAAAAAACCCGATTGGTAACCGCGCAACGCGCCCAACAGGAGAATTCCAACGATGACTCCATCCACCCAATTATAACTTTTCAGTAAGGTATCCGTCATTTTCACTCCTTCTTTCTTATGGTATTTGCCAAAGGATTAACTTTCCTGTCTGATCTAAACCGGCTACAAATTCACCACTGGCAGAAAAAGCCAAATCAATTAGATTATTCTCCGTTACGCCGTGCTTCCAAATAAGGGTTCCCTGATTCGTGTATGTGAAGACTTCGCCGTTGCTACCACCATAAATGGCATATCCGGATGGATGTACCCCTAAAACAAGCAGTTTTTGTCGTAAGGGTTCACTCCACAACAACTGAGTGCCGCGATCCAGATATGTAAGAAAACCAGTTTTGTTGATTTCGTCCCAGCAAGCGGCAACGACACTGTTGTTTTTGTCCGAGTAGACTAGTTTAGTAATGGGAGCAGGTAATTGTATGGAACTTTGGGATTCTTCTGACTCTGTCGAGGTAGCAGAGGGCAGCATGGAGGAAGTGGACAACGTTTTCTTTGCCGGATCTTCCAAGGAGTATAAATACTGATCTGCGGAGACCGTAGCCAGAACTCCATTGGGATGTATCGCGGTGGAATGTGTGGTGGCAACGGGCATACTGAGATGATCGAGTAGCAATCCATAGGGATTAATTAAAGAGAACTCTGTCATGGCTGGAGCTTGCTGAGTACGAGTCGTCAGCAACACACTTTTTCCCTGAGTTGCAATTTTTGCATCCACGATGATTTGTTTTGTGGTGTTATACTTCCATAGAAGGTTTCCACTCGCATCGAATAAAGTGATAGCCCAATCTGTATCGTTTTCTTTGGTGGAGACCAAAATATATCCGTCGTCGCTAGCCCAGGCATTTTCAGCCCATGTTGCAAAGCGTTGCTCCCAGAGTACATTGCTGGTCTCGCCATAAGCGGATAAACTTTTCTGCCCCCGATGCAACCAAACTTGCTTGCTGCTATCGGCATAGACAAATAGAGAATATTCTTTTAAGATAATACTGGTAGAGCTTTGAAACGTTTGATCGGCTTGTACTTTTAAAACGGTTCCGGAGGTTTTTGTGTGTATCCAGCCGGTGATTTGCCCATTATCGTCAATGCTACCTAAACCACTGGGTAACAAGATTTCATTGACCCATTTTTGTTTCAAATGCGACTCTTCCACCACGGAGGGAATATATCGATTTAATTGCCACGGAGTTTGACTCGTGACAAAACTGGTTAAAAGTCCAATCAACAAGGCTAAAGTAGTGAATACGATGATGAAATTCTTTATATTGTTGAGTCGGCGCCTATGTATTTGCAGTGTGCTTTCCGGTCGGTTCATAGCAACCTCCTTGTTTTTAATCTGACTTAACTAGAAGTTTCAGTTGTTCCAGCCAAACAAAATGACTGGCATAATTTAAATGAAGGCCATCGATACTCACATTGCTTTTTAAAGAAGATCCTTCTTGAAAGATCAACCATGGATTCAGCAGTACAGTTCGCATTTCGCGGCTCAGTAGTTTTAATGCGGCATTGTATTCCGCAATTTTTTCATTACTACGGCCGGGATGACTGTTTGAGTACGTCGACGTGACCGGAGCAATGGTTTGGATATAAATCGGAGTCTGTGGAAAACGGTGACGAATCTCCAACAATAAAAGCCGATATTGCTGACTAAATTCCTCCGGTGTGTATCCTTTCCCTAAATCATTGATACCCAGCAATATGAAAAAGCGTGTGGGTTGTAATTCGTTGATTTCGTTCAATCTCTCCAGTGTTTTCGAGATAGTTGATCCGTTCTCCTCTATGGCATAAGCGTTTGGCTTGGTATATCCTACCAGACCATTGGTGAACGAGTCTCCAATGAAGCACGCGTCTGTAAAAAGGGGGTCCTGTGCAATTGCTTCATTTAAAGAAGGAGATAGCGTATAGAGTTCTTGCAAAGAAGAGATTTGAGCGGAACTCAGTTCCCGATAATACGAATGAAAGTACTGTTGATACAAACCGACAAACACAATGCCGATAAGAAGTATCAGCAAAGCCGGAAGGAACCGAATCCTGCGAAGGCGAAGAAAAGACATAACGGTCACCTATATTCTTAAATAGTATGTTGTATTGTAACGCAGATGGTTGACACATGCAAGGGTTATTTGTGTCGAAATCTTAACATATAGGAGGAAACCATGTGAATAATGAACATTTTACAGCTCGAACAGAGCTCCTCATTGGAGCGGATTGTGTGCAGCAATTAAACCAAAAGTGCGTCATGGTTGTTGGCTTAGGTGGCGTCGGCTCTTATGCTACAGAAGCTTTGGCTAGAGTGGGCATAGGGAATCTCATTCTAATCGATGGGGATGTCGTCAGCTTAAGCAATTGCAATCGCCAATTATATGCCCTTCAATCTACCCTAGGCCAATACAAAACCGAGGTGGCCAAACAGCGTATACACGATATTTCTCCGCAAACACAAGTGCTTGTGCACACCAAATGGGTGCGGCCAGATAACATGCAGGAATTCTTCCAGATTCGACCCGATTACATCGTGGATGCCATTGATCAAGTAGATGCCAAAGTCGCTTTATTAGTGGAAGCGAAACGTCATAATCTACCCATTATTAGTGTGATGGGTACAGGCAATCAACTCACAGCAGAGCACTTTTGTGTTGAAGATATCTCCAAGACTCACAATTGCCCCTTGGCGAGAGCGGTGAGGTTGCGCTTGCGAAAAGAAGGAATCTATAGTGGCATCAAGGTCTTATATTCAACAAGGCCTAAGCTACTACCAAACTATGAGGGATGGTCATTGGAAAGCAGACGCCCCCCCGGCAGCATCAGCTTCGTTCCTCCTGTTGCTGGAATGTTAGCAGCAGGCGAAGTGGTTCGTGACTTGTTACAATAGCAAATCGGCATTCTGCAATGGTTCATCGCAGGATGCCGATTGGTTTAAGATAAAAGCGTTAAGAGCTCATTCAAGCGTGATATACGATAAGTGGGTTTGACCTCGTCCCAAGTTTCGGGGGGATAGTTGCTCCAAGATACAGCGGCAGAACGAACCTTGGCACCGTGTGCGCACAAGATATCAAAGGGACTGTCGCCTACGTAAATCGTTTCCTCTGGCTGAATGTTCAATTGTCTCATTGCCTCCAGAAGAGGTTCCGGTTGTGGTTTGTGGATTTTGGTATCCTCTTCACAAACATACACTTCGAAATAAGGATCCATTTGGAACAGCCGTATTCCCATCATGACCGTGGGTCTTTTCTTGCTGGTTACAACACCCATGCGAAAGCCGGATTGATGTAGTTGTTCTAAATCCTCCTGCACATATGGAAAAGGCAGCGCCATTTGGTCGTGTATCTCTACATTGTGTTTTCGGTAAACCTGAAGCATTTCATCGACAACTTCTTTTTTATCGGTATATCGCCCAAAAGAATAGGTTAAGGGACGACCATAATCGCGAAGAACTTCCTCAGCGCTGATAGGCAGCTGTAAAACTTCCCGAAAAGTATGTTGGAAGGATGCTACGACCAATTCTCGTGTGTCGATAAGCGTTCCGTCTAAATCAAATAAAATGGTTGTTGTTTTCAAGAATTTCTTTCTCCTCTGCTTTTATTCGTTCTGCAATGCTGTCAAGCAATAAACGATCGTTATCATGCGCTAACATGGCTTGAACTTCTTCTACCGGAGCAAAAACAGCATCCACAAAACCCTCACGGCGATTTAAAGTGTAAATGGGATCCTTAACCCGCATCCAAAACCAGTAAACGGTTTTGGAGTGAAGTTTTCCTGCTGAACTAAACTGATAATGTGTTTGCCCAATGGGTTCCTGTATCTCTGCCTTTAAACCCACTTCCTCATCTACTTCTCGCAGCGCAGCTTCTGCGGCTGTTTCGTTGAGCTCCAAATGTCCTTTTGGGAAAACCCAATTTCCAAAACGATTACGGGCGACCAACACTTTGCCTTTGTAAACAATAATGCCACCGGCCGATTCTTCATGAATCATCGCGATTCCCCCTTGCTATCCATAAAAAATAGTATAACATAGTTAATATGCATCGTAAAGCGAACTGGCAAGGAGATTTGCTTGTGTTTCTCGAAAAAGAAAGGAACAAAAGGGGGTGGGCTTATGAAATTTCATCTTATCGTCGATTCAGATCAGCTTCAGGATGCGGTGCTCCAATTAGAAGGATGCAAATATGTAGCATTACAATTACAAAGCGAAGGCCCCGACCCTTTTCTTCACCCCTCAATCACCTTGGCACTGAATGCCAATCGGGAAGATGTATGGCTGATTGACTTTAGCCGCCTGAGACAATTAGAGCAAGTTCAGAGTTTGAGGCGCGTACTGGAAGATCGCACGGTCATTAAGGTGATGCACCGTTCGAAAGAAGGGATTCGTTTTCTTCAGAAGCTTGGAATCAAACCCAACGGAACATGGTTTGATCCATATTTGGCCGGGCAGATTTTGTCAACACCCTCAGGACCCTCGGCGTTCGATATGCAATCTCTCGTGAAGTATTATTTGAAGACGGAGATCCCTTCGATTCCGGAATTCGGACCGTTATATAGCGAATCCCAATGGATGTCTTTTGCACAGGTCGCGTCCACTCTCTTACCTCTACGGAGTCGCATGGTTCAGGAACTGCTAGACCACAACTTGGTCGAAGTCGCAAAACTCGAGTTCGATTGCATACACGCTGTTGTCGACATGGAACAGACCGGGATGTTTTTGAACGTAACAGCAATGGAAAATTTAGGAAGAGAAATCAAGCAGCAAATCGATGCTCTTGAAGTAAAATTGCAGCCCTTTTTAGGTCAACGAAAGAAGCAAATGAATCTTCTAGGAGCAGAAGAAGTGAGTGATATCAACTTAGATAGCCCAGATCAGTTAAGAGCGGCATTGCAACGCAAGGGCATAACAGTACAGGATACCAACCGTCATACCTTACACCGCTTATCGCAAGAACATCCAGAGGTGGCGGATTTACTGGAATATCGCAAGCTCAGCAAGCAATTGAACACATTTGTCGATACACTGCCGCGATTTGTACACACACACACCGGAAGGGTTCATTCCCATTATGAGCAATTGGGATCCTCTAGCGGAAGGTTCTCCTGCTCCTCACCAAACATCCAACAAACCCCTCGAGAACTTGCTTTTCGTGCATGTTGGCAAGCACCGGAAGGCAGAATGTTGGTTATAGCCGATTATTCCCAAATTGAGTTAAGGGTTGCCGCTGAAATTGCTCAAGATCAGCGCATGATGAAAGCGTATCAACAGGGAGAAGATTTACATCGCCTGACTGCTTCTTTGGTCTCTGGGGTTCCCATGGCATTGGTCGATAAGCAACAGAGGCAAGCTGCGAAAGCAATCAACTTCGGCCTCATCTTTGCCATGGGGGCCAGAGGATTACAAGCCTATTCTCAAGATACATATGGTGTGGAAATGACATTGTCTCAAGCAGAGCAATTCCGACAACGGTTCTTTCAAGCCTACAGGGGAATTGACCGATGGCATAAAAGAGTACGTGAGGAAGATGCTCAAAAAAGGCAGGAGGGTCAACCTTCAGAAACGCGAACCTTATTAGGACGGCGCTACATTTGGTCCAATCCTGCTGGGGTTGCTGGCCTGTATAATATGCCGGTTCAAGGGAGTGCGGCAGATATCACAAAGAAGGCATTAATCTTGATTCATGAAGAGAATCACCATCCGTCGTGGCACTTAGTAGGGTGTGTACATGATGAAATTCTTATGGAAGTACCGGAACAAGATGGAGTAGAAGCGCAGTATTTTCTCAAGAGGCAAATGGAACGAGCAGGAAAGGCGATATTACGATCCGTTCCGGTCTTGGCGGAATCCAATATCGGTCATTCTTGGGCGGATGCGAAATAACAAAAGTGAGCTCTCATGAAAGAGAGCTCACTTTTGTTCAATTATATGGAAGTTTCGTAAGCGGATTTTGAGAGATTAATTGCCATTCGTTCCAATAACTGATGTAATTGATCGATTTCTGCATCGGTGAAATCCAAGTACGTGTCATCTTCGATTTCTTTAAAAATATTACAAATTTCATGGAGCATATCCTGACCTTTTTCGGTCAAATAAGTTCGTACCACACGACGGTCCTTCTCATCGGCTCTGCGAACAATAAGTTGGGCTTGTTCCATACCGGTTAGAACGCTAGTGGCAGTTGCCGGTTCAATATTACAACTCTCGGCGATTTCTTTTTGCATAGCACCGGCGTTGTCTGACAAAAAATGCAGTATTTTCGGTTGAGCACTGCTGAGACCCAGCTTGGCAAAGCGAGCAGTAGATGCCCGCCAATGGCTACGGAATACTTTCCCCAGGGTTACATGTAAATCGGTTCTTTTCATGATTTTCCTCTCCTTTTATCTCTATATCTAGGATAGTTTGATACAATATTATAAGCGAAAGGTGAACGTTTGTCAACATTTACAAAAAAAAGTTCGTATTATGAGAAAGAAACTCTTAACAATCGACACTTGACATGAAAATTCACGGAGTATACAATGAAAGAATAGAAAACCATCGGAGGTTGTTTGAATGAATATAGAACAATACCAATCATATTATCAACATTTTGCTGATTATCGTGTAGATAAACTAAAACTTTTACAAGAATCCGGAGTTGAAGTATATCCGGAGAGATTTTCTGTGACTCACACCTTACAAGAAGCCTTTCATTTAGAGGATGGCACCACTCCGGTTCGGTTGGCGGGGCGAGTTCTCTCTGTGCGAAAAATGGGTAAAATTACTTTTGGCCATTTACAAGACTTACAAGGCAAACTACAGTTTGTTTTGAAGAAAAATACATTAGTTGATCAATATGACTTCTTCCACAAAACCGTCGATATTGGTGATTTTTTGGGAGTTGAGGGAGAGATGTTTACCACCAACAGTGGAGAACGTTCGTTACAGGTGGAGAGTTATACATTCTTAGGAAAAGCGTTGCGCGAAATGCCGGAGAAGTGGCATGGCTTAGCTGACCAAGAGCTTCGTTATCGTCAGCGTTATTTGGATTTGATTTCTAACGAAGAGAGTCGCAGGGTCTTTTTGATGCGTAGCCGAATGTTAAGTGCTATACGCAGGTTTCTTGAATCTCGTGGGTTCTTAGAAGTGGAAACACCCATTTTAACGAACAAGGCTTCTGGGGCACTGGCAACTCCTTTTCTGACACATCATAAAGCACTGGATATTGATGTTTATTTGCGAATCGCCCCTGAGACCTATTTGAAAAGACTTATCGTCGGTGGTTTTCAACATGTGTTTGAAGTCTCGAGATGCTTCAGAAACGAAGGGATTAGCCCTGTACATTTACAGGATTTCACGATGATAGAGGGGTATAGTGCCTTCTTCAACTATCGAGACAATATGAAAATGCTACGAGAGATGATTCTCGCGATATTACAGGAGTTGTTCAAATCTACCACCATATCCATAGGGGACAAGGAAATCGATTTTTCACAGGAGTGGCCGGTGGTATCTTTCCGGGAATTAATCTTGAAGGACACGGGAATCGATATTGATGAGTATGAAAATGGAGCTGCTCTCTTGCAAGCCATCCGCGACAAAGGAATACGGCTTGAACATGAAAGTCTTGAAAGTCTTGGCAAGGGGAACCTTATCGATCAATTGTATAAAAAAGTTAGCCGTCCTTTTATGATTTCTCCCGTGTTTTTGACATGTCATCCGATTGATTTATCTCCTTTGGCACGTCGTAATGATGTAAACGAACAAATCGTTGATCGCTTCCAATTGGTGGTCAACGGAGCCGAGATCATCAATGCATATTCGGAACTAGTTGATCCGGTTGATCAGCGCATACGGTTAGAGTCTCAAGCACAACTACGCACCCAAGGGGATGCGGAGGCTATGCCTCTGGATGAAGAATACTTGAAGTCCATGGAATATGGCATGCCGCCCATTTCCGGTTGGGGTATGGGTATTGATCGACTGTTACAAGTACTGTTAAATTTAGAAAACATACGAGATGGTGTATTATTCCCTCTCATGAGACCTATAGAAGAAGATCAAGCATAAAAAAGGTGTTTTGGGAAGATCAAAGCAAAGGAGGTGATTGCAAATGCGTTTTCTGGGCCGTATCACCGATCGTCAGGTAACCGGTGAGGAATTGGGGTTGGTTCAACGAATTTCCCGCTATGGTTCCCGTGGTGTGATTATCAATGATCAAGGGAAAATTGCACTGATGTATTTAAGTAAGATGCGAATATATAAGCTTCCCGGCGGTGGTATGCTCTATGGTGAGACCAAAGAAGAAGCGTTTATTCGAGAAGTCCGAGAAGAAACCGGATATCCGGTGGAAATTCTGACAGAGTTGGGAAGCATTGAAGAACATAAAGCCAGAAATCATTATTTGCAACACTCTTACTGTTTTGTGGCCAAAGTCAGTGGGCCTTCGGTTGGCAATGCCTTGAGCGCGAACGAGAAGCGATTAGGATTCCAACTGCGTTGGTTCACACCCAAACAAGCAGGGTTCCGTATGCAGAAAAATCAGTGTATAGATTATACAATGAAGTATATTTTGTTGCGCGATCGCATCATATTGCGAGAAGGATTACTGTGGCTCAAGAAGAATCCGCAACCAATTCTTCCTATACACCGACTTCAAATCGCAAATGGAACAACCGCTATACCAAGGATTGTTGTACCGCAAATAGAGGAATAATCATCCAGTATCTTGAAATGAATAAAGTGTCGCCGATAGAATGAAGTCGGTAAAAGTGGGGGAGGGAACACCATGTTTGGTTTTGGAATGGATGTTGGGATAGATTTGGGAACCGCCAGTGTATTGGTTTCCATTAAGAATAGAGGTATAGTACTCAATGAACCTTCGGTAGTTGCGGTAGACCGCGATACCGGAAAACCTTTGGCCATCGGTGAAGAAGCACGCCAAATGATTGGAAGAACCCCGGGGAATATTATCGCGGTTCGCCCTATGCGTGAAGGCGTCATTGCCGATTATGATGTGACCCAGCAAATGTTACAAGCATTTATCCGTAAAGTATGTGGTAAGAGTCGCTTTTTCGGCCCTCGATTAATGATAGGTGTACCCTCCGGCATTACAACAGTAGAGCAGCGTGCCGTTTTGGAAGCAGCGAGTGAAGCAGGTGCGAGACAGACATTCCTCATCGAAGAACCTTTGGCTGCCGCATTAGGAGCAGGAATTGATGTTGCTAAACCCAATGGATCGATTGTAGTCGATATTGGCGGTGGCACGACGGATGTGGCCGTCATCTCCTTAGGGGGAATTGTCGTTTCGGAAGCTGCACGCATCGCTGGCGACAAACTGGATGAATCGATTATCCGTTTTATGCGGAACGAATATCGTTTACTCATTGGGGAACGAACCGCAGAAGATATAAAAATACAGGCTGGAACCGCTTTCCCAGGTTCGAGGGAAGTGTACTTGGAAGTACGGGGCCGTGATTTAGTCACCGGGTTGCCAAAAAATGTGACCATTACTTCACACCAAGCTATGACTGCGATGCAAGAACCTATAGACAGTATTGTCAGTTTGGTGAAAACAGTGTTAGAACGCACTCCGCCAGAACTAGCCGCTGATATTATGGATCGAGGCATTATCATGACTGGGGGAGGAGCCCTCATTGACGGTCTTGATAAACTAATGACTCAAGAAACAGGGATTCATACTTATGTTGCCGAGAACCCTATTGAATGTGTAGGCTTAGGTACATGCATCGCGTTAGATTCTTTGAATTTCTTGGAGAAAAACTTAATCAACAGCCGCAAGCGATAACAAAAAAAGACGGGCTTCATCCTATTCGGATGAAGCCCGTCTTTTTTTTAGAATACTTCCATGATAATGGGCAAAATAACTGGATTGCGTTCCGTTTTCTCAAAAATATAGCCACTTAATGCGTCACGCAAAGCGGTTGTTATTTGGGGCAATTGAAGGTTCCCCATTTGCATTTGCTCTGCCACAATTCCTTTTGTTAACTGTCTGATGTCGCGAATTAATTCTTCCGATTCTTTTACATAGATGAAACCACGCGTAAGAATTTCTGGGCCACTCATAATGTTCTTGTGGGCTTTGTCCATCGCCATAACCACAGTTAAGGTGCCATCCATACTGAGTTGTAAGCGGTCTCGTAACACCGCACTCCCAACATCGCCAATCCCTATGCCATCTACATAAACAGGACCGGCATTGACAGTGCCGACTTTTCTTAACCCTTCTGAAGAAATCTCAATTACGTCACCGATTTCGGCTAAATAACTACGATCACGGGTGATACCCATATCTTCTGCTAACCGGGTCATACTTGCTTGATGACGATACTCTCCATGGAAGGGGATTACATATTTTGGTTGAATCAAATTCAGCATAAGTTTGATTTCTTCACGGCTGCCATGCCCCGATACATGTACATCGGCAATTCCTTGATGATAGACTTTTGCTCCGCAACGGTATAGCCCATCGATGACTCGATTGACTAAACGTTCATTCCCCGGGATGGGTGAGGAGGACATGATGACGACATCGCCGTCACGAATGTTCACCTTCTGATGACTTTGCATTGCCATGCGTGTCAGTCCTGCCAATGGTTCACCTTGTGACCCGGTGGAGATGATTAAGAGTTCGTTGTCTTTATAGCCACCAATATTCTCAATGGGGATGTAGTTTTTGTCGATGAATTTTAAATAACCTAGACGAGCAGCGATTTCAATATTATTGATCATACTACGTCCGACTGCCGAAACTTTTCGACCAAATTTTTCGGCAACATCAAAGACTTGCTGTATACGATGAATGTTCGAAGCAAAGGTAGCAACAAAAATACGACTCTCTGTGTGGGTGCGCAACATTTCTTCAAAAGTGCGTCCAACGATGCGTTCGGATTTTGTATACCCTTCTCGTTCTGCATTGGTTGAATCAATCATCAAAGCCATAACGCCTTCTGTTCCATAAGCGGCTAACTTCTGCATGTTGATGGTTGGACCACTTACTGGAGTTTGATCTATCTTAAAGTCACCGGTATGTATGACAACCCCTGCTGGAGTGCGAATCGCTAATGAGAAACTGTCCGGTATGGAGTGGTTGTTTTGAATAAACTCAATCTTAAACGACCGGCCTAATTGTATGATGTCCCCATTTTGTATGGTGTGGGTCTCTGCGGTAACTTTGTGTTCTTTCAATTTGTTGCTTAATAAGCCCAAAGTCAAACCTGAGCCATAAATCGGTATCTGTATTTCTTTTAACAGATAGGCAACCGCTCCGATATGATCTTCGTGCCCATGCGTTAAACAAAGCCCTTTGATTAAGTCTTTGTGGTCCAAAAGATACGAAAAATTCGGGATAATGTAGTCAATTCCCGGCATATCATCCCCTGGGAATTTTAATCCCGCGTCGATAATCATAATTTCCTGCCCAAAACGCAAAACGGACATATTCTTTCCGATTTCGCTGACTCCCCCCAAGGGAATCAACTGAAGTTTGTTCTGTTTCTTTGCCATAATTCCTCCTTCTTCCCTTAAAAGTATTCTCTTTTCATTTTACCTTGAATCGAGGTTTTTCACAACAGGAAAAAATGAAATTTTGATATTTTTGTGAACGGATGCCAAGAAAAGGATATGAGTAGCTACTTGTCGAAGATTTTTATGTTAAATGAACTGTAATAATCTACAGGAGGAGTCTATGCTAACCTTTGATTCCGTCAGTAAGACGTATAAAAACCAAGTGTGTGCTCTGGATAATGTATCGTTCACCATAGAACGGGGAGAATTCGTTTACTTGGTAGGGCCAAGCGGGGCAGGAAAATCTACCATTTTGCGATTGTTGACTGCTGAGGAAAAGCCAACGTCCGGTCAAATTATCATCGAGAATCAAGTAGTGAATCGATTGCGTCGTAGTCGGGTTGCTGCTTTGCGCCGCCGTCTAGGCGTGGTTTTTCAAGATTTTCGCCTGCTCCCTCAAAAGACCGTGTATGAAAATGTTGCCTTTGCCATGCAAGTGGTAGAGGCATCCGGGACTGCGATACGAGATCGTGTTCCATTGCTGTTGGAACTAGTTGGGTTAAAAGATCGTCATGAGTCTTATCCGAATCAACTTTCCGGTGGTGAGCAACAGCGTGTTGCTTTAGCTAGAGCACTAGCCAATGATCCTGGAATTTTAATCTGCGATGAACCAACAGGAAATCTAGACCCTGCGACCTCCTGGGAAATCATGCGCTTATTAAGCTTAGTCAATGAGCGCGGGATGACAATCATTATGGCGACCCACGACAGTGAGATGGTCAATCGCATGAAACACAGAGTCATCGTGATTGAAAATGGCAAAAAAGTTCGCGACCGTATGGAAGGGGGTTACCTAAATTGAGACCCCACACCATCGCTTATTACTTCAAGGAAGCAATCCACGATATGCGCCAAAACGGAGCAATGATGTTTGCTTCTGTAGGAATCACTTTAGTGATGTTTATTATTCTGGGATTCTTTCTCCTCGTTACAGCCAATTTGGATTACATGGCGAAGGATGTAGAAGGGAAACTGGAAATTACCGCTTATGTATCGGACCAAACCAGCGAAGAGCGTATAGCCGGCTTAACTCAAGAAATCTCACAGCTTCCAGGCGTAAAATCGGTTCAATTTATTTCCAATACCGAGGCTTTACAGCGTTTAGGAGAACGATTGGGAAGCCGAAAAGATCTGCTGGCTGGTTATGAAAAGGATAATCCTTTGCGCCACTCCTTTGAAGTATTTTCTTCTTCAGGGGAGCAAGTCGTCGGTATTGCAGAACGCCTTCAAAAGCTCGAGGGTATTGCAGACGTGAGTTATGGTCGAGAAGAGGTCGAAAAATTAATTCGTATGACCCAAGCATTGCGCATCGGTATGGTCTTACTGGTAGCAGGTTTATCGGTTGCTACCCTATTTGTTTTGATGAATACAATTCGGTTGACCGTGTATGCTCGAAGACAAGAAATACAAATCATGAAGTTTGTGGGAGCGTCCGATTGGTTCATTCGTTGGCCGTTTCTCTTACAAGGCATGTTATTGGGCATTCTTGGTGCGTTGGTTGCAGGTGGAGTTTTGTTTCTCATCTATTTCAACCTGCACAATTATGTTGCTGTAGAGATTCCATTTCTTCCGCTTTTACCGATTACTCCGTACCTAATCCAGTTAATTCGGAATCTTGTCTTAGGCGGTATTGCCATTGGCTTTTTTGGAAGTATGATGTCATTGGGTCGATACTTGAATGTGTAGGATGGTGAGAACATGAGAAACAATCGCTGGGTTGCATGGTTGGTTGTGTGCAGCTTGATTGTGATGCACCCGTGGGTCATTGCAGATGAGATAGATGATTATAAATCCGCGCTCGATGCTGCCAATGCACAAAAGCAGGACCTATACGGTAAAATTATCTGGGCGGAACATCAAACCGACAGCATCCTCTATGAGTTGTCGGTGGTGGATTGGGAATTGGATTGGACCGAAAACGAACTTAATTATTTAGCTGGGCAAAAGGATGTTGCTATGCAGAATATTGCTGCCGGCAATATCCAGTTAGATGAGTTGAACCAGCTCATTCATGCTCAAGATCAGGTTTCCAAACAACGCTTGCGCTCGCTATATGAAAACGGGAGTATTAGTTACTTGGAGGTTTTCTTCGGTAGTTCATCCTTTAGCGAGTTTCTTACCCAGTTTGAGCAAATTACCCAGTTGTTCCAAAAAGATATTGAGATTTTGGAGCAACAACGAAAACTGAAATCGGAACTAGAGGCTGCAAATTTGCAGTTGGAAAACAACTTGGCGTATTTGGGTTCTTTGGAATACCAAGCTCAAGTACGTGAGGATGAATTGTCTTCAAAAAGAGAAGAACGAAGTCAGTTAATGAATAATATTCTCAGTCAGAAAGAATCTTGGCAACGTGCTTACGACGAGTTTGAGCGCCAAGCGGTGGCATTGGAAGCGACGATACGCGATTTGCAAAAGCAAAACCAAGGTCCTAGTTACGGTACGGGAATTTATGTTTGGCCCGTTCCGAGCACTCATTATACTACGGATGAATATGGGTGGCGTGATGATCCATTTGGTGGGTATAACACCAATTTTCATGGTGGACTCGATATCGCAGGGTATTATGGAGCGGATATCAAGGCTGTGGATGCCGGTACAGTGATTTATGCCGGGTGGAATTCGGGTGGTTATGGAAATCTAGTCATGATTGATCATGGCAATGGGATCGTAACACTATATGGGCATTGTTCAGAACTTTATGTGGAGGTTTGGGATGTAGTAGACCGGGGAGATATCATTGCTTCGGTTGGCTCAACCGGTTGGAGCACCGGACCGCATTTACACATTGAGTTTCGCGTTAATGGAGAACGGGTCAATCCCCGTGAATATATTGGGTGGTAATCCCCCCTGTTAAAGGAGTTCACTATGAACGAAGATGAAATAAAAGGGACAGAGTCCACAGAACCCATGCGTAAAAAATTAGGGGAGTCTCATTGGCTGTTTCTTCTGGGTTGCTTGTTGGTATCGGCAGCCCTCGTTTTTAACGGTTATCAGTTATGGAGGAGAACCCAGCTCGTTCAAACTCCTGTTGGAGCTGAAGGAGATCACACCACCATTCTCATGGAGTTGATTCAACAAGATCAAGAATTGTACTCTCTCCTGGAGGCATATCAGTATTTGACGGTTAACTCCACCTTAAAACCCGAGAAGGGTAACTTGGTAGACGCAGCTATTGCGGGTATGTTGGAAACCTTGGGAGACGACTATGCCTCTTATTACGAAGCAGATGACTTCTCGATAAAAATGGACGATCGAAGTGGATTCTATTCCGGTATTGGAGCTTCTGTCATTACCAGTGGTGGCTACATTACCATTGTACAACCCTATGAGAATTCACCCGCCAAAAAAGCGGGGTTGCAGACAGGAGACCAAATCTTAGCCGTCGATGGCACAGATGTGATTGGTTGGTCTACTCAAGACGGTATCGTGTTGGTGCGTGGAGAAGTAGGTACCGATGTGGTATTAACCATTCGTCGTCCGGGTCAGAAAGAGGACTTCGACGTTAGCATAACACGTGCATTGGTCGAAACCATAACGGTTACCGGAGAGATGGATGAAGATGGAATAGCAACCATCAAAATCTCTTCATTTAACGATCAAACAGGAAAGCAAGTAGAAACATTTTTGAAAGAGTTCAGAGAACAGGGCTTAAAAGGAC
>CALCNS010000015.1 GCA_937897315.1 uncultured Bacillota bacterium | reverse complement strand
ACTTTCATACCATGTGCGTGAGCGACCTCCACCACAGCTTGCATTTGTGCCGGTGTGGAAGCGGCTCCTCCACCTTTGTTGTGAGTATTCTCTAAGCAAACCAACGTTGAATTCGGGTAATGTACATTTTCGGCTCGAATCGCAGCCAATACGGAAGCAGGATCCAGCGCGCCTTGAGCTTGACGAGGTCCGCGTAATGTTCTCGCTTGTAATCCCCCCAAGGCGGCCATACCACCCACTTCATTCACGAAAATGTGACTGTCTTCTTCGAGAATCACTTCGTCCCCCGAGTGACAATGAGTCAGTAACGCAACTAAGTTTCCTTGCGTACCACTACTTAAAAACAAGCCGGCTTCAAATCCGGTCATCTCAGCAATTTTCTCTTCCAATCGGTTTATGGTTGGGTCTTCTCCATACACATCATCCCCAACTTCGGCGGCTGCCATGACTCCTCGCATCGGTAAAGTGGGTTTGGTTAAGGTATCACTGCGAAAATCCAATTGTTTCATATCTCCATCCCTCTCCTAATAACTTCCCTATTCTTTTCTCTCCGAGGAGAATTGATTCCTTCCGTAAAACCTTTCTGTACACAAAAAAACGGCCTTGCGGCCGTTTCTGATCCCCACAATGCCGTTCCAAATGATGCTTTTGAACCTGCGCAAACTGCAGGGCGGTGTCCGCACGCATGGCTGAATACTCACAAGAGAGTATAGGGCACCATACAAATATAAGACTCCAAATGTTTTGATGTTGGCTCAAAACTAACCATCCTTCGCGCACATCGCAGGGCTATCTTTATTGTATCATAGCCCTTAGCGCGAATCAAGTTATTTTCTTTTTGCCGTCGATTGGGCATCGCGAATCAGCTGGAGAAGGTCCTCACGAGGAAGCTCCCACTGCGTTTTCTGGTCCATATCCCGCACCAAATAACTTTGTTTGGCCAACTCCTCTTCACCAATAATGACGGTGAATCGAGCCCCAGCTTTATCTGCTGCTTTCATCTGCGATTTCAAGCTACGACCTAAATAATCCTGATCACAGTAAATCCCGTCTCGGCGTAAGGTAGCGATGATTTCAGTCGCTGCTAGTTGTGCCTCTTTTCCCATGGCAGCGACAAAAAGCTGCATTCGTGGAGAAATGATTTCTTTTTGTTGAGTACTCTTTAACACCATCACTGCACGATCGACCCCCATGGCGACTCCCACACCGGGTAAATCGTTACCCCCCAACTCGGCGACCAAACCATTGTATCGACCTCCAGCACCGATCGCAGAGGCTAACACCGCTTTGTCGGGATAATAGACTTCAAAAACGGTGCGAGTATAATAGTCTAAGCCACGAACCAATTCGGGTTCAATGACATACTGCAAATGATACTGCTGTAGGTATCCTTGTAGTTGATGAAAGTGCTCTTGACAATCATCACATAAGTATTCAGAGATCCGAGGTGCTCCCGTCAAAATCACTTGACAGTGAGGGTTTTTACAGTCAAACATTCGTAGTGGATTTTTCTCCATACGACCTTTACAATCATCACAAAGCTCTTCTCGATGTGGTTGTAGATACTCGATAAGGGCTTGTCGATGAACAGGTCGGCATTTGGGGCAACCGACACTGTTGATTTTCAGTTCAGCTTGGGGAATGCCCAACCGCCTGTAAAATTCCATGGTCAATCCGATAATTTCTGCATCCATAGAAGCGTCATGACTTCCTATGGCCTCAAAGCCAATTTGACTGAACTGGCGAAACCGACCTGCTTCCGGTCGTTCATATCGGAACATAGGACCATTATAATATAGTTTGATGGGTAACGGTTGATTTTGCATTTTATGCTCTAGAAATGAGCGAACTACTCCTGCTGTTCCTTCCGGTCGAAGAGTAATGGAGCGCTGCCCACGATCTGAAAAGGTGTACATCTCTTTTTGTACGATATCGGTCGTTTCACCTACACCACGCAAATAGAGTTCACTATGTTCGAATATGGGTAATCGTAATTCACCATACCCGAAAGCATCGCAGGTTTCTGCAAAAACCGATTCCACATAACGCCAAATTCGGCTTTCTTCTGGCATAATATCCACAGTTCCTCTGGGTCCATTAATGATCATCACTTTCACCTCTTAATATTCTGCTGAGTGTTGCATATTTCATTTCTGCATTCTCTTTGGGTCCTCTCTCTAAATAAACGAATAAGTCTTTTGGATTGGCTATTCGGCGAATGTCCAGGTTCTCTTGCTTTTGTACAAGTAGTTTTGTAGCTGCCCCAACACCAAAACCAAGTATATTCATTCGTTCTGCTATCATTAAAGCATTATAACGGCTGGCATAACCTGGTTTGGTATATCCAATATTTTCTGCACCTGCCATGATATCTCTTTGGCGGTAGAGGTAATATGGAAGGTACCCTGACTCCGACAGTAGGGTATGAGATTGGCGAATCATGGCTTCCACTCTTTCATGACTTAAAGAATGAAGAATTTGAGTTTCATGTTTTAGTGGGGAAGCCCGTTTAATGGCTAACGCATGCACCGTTACATTCTCCGGTTGAAGATAGATAACTTTCTGTAAGGAGTCCACAAAATCCTCCTCAGACTCTCCCGGAAGTCCCGCTATTAGGTCCATGTTGATCCATGTAAACCCAATTTTACGTGCATTTTCCATAGCCCAAACGGCATCCTTTGCAGTATGGTATCTTCCTATACGCCGCAAGGTAGTATCTTGTAGCGTCTGTGGATTGATGCAGATGCGGTCCACTCGCGTAAACAACGTCCCTAACAGTTCTTCTGTCATCATTTCGGGTCTGCCGCCTTCAAAAGTAATCTCTTGTAAGCGGGGAAAATTCTGCCTTAACAGGTCCAGTAATTGTTCTATTTGCTGAGAATGTAAGCAGGAAGGTGTTCCTCCTCCAATGTACAAAAGGGTGACGAGTTGTTTCAACTCCGGGAAATCCTGAATCGTTTGTTCCATTTCCAGTAAAAGTTGATGATAAAATGGTTCCAGTAGATGTCCGACTTGCTTCATGGAATGAGAGGGAAAGGAGCAATACACACAACGGCTGGGGCAAAAGGGAACTCCAATATACATTCCCCAGTCCTGTTCCGGAGCTACCCGGGAGTAGAAGCACTTTCTTTCCTCATGGCAAACCCGAAGGAGAAGCTCTGCTTTCTCTTCCGTTACTTCATACCTAGAGCGTAAGAAGTCTTTCACATTTTGATCGGTTTGGCCTTCTTCCCATAACTGGTGCACGATTTTTCCTGGACGTACTCCCTTTAACAATCCCCATGGTCGTTCGGGTGCAGGTAAGTCCTTGCTTTTCGTATCCATGGATTGGTATTCCTTTCTGTACCAATATCACTTGAACCCTGATGCCCCGGTAAAATTTGAACCGCATCCGATAAAGACATCAGGGAAAGAATCGAATGCATTAGCTGTTGAAAATCCCCGCCTATCAAATCGGTTCGACCAATCGTACCCGCAAATAAGGTATCGCCGGTAAAAAGATAATTCTGATATAAGTAGCATACTCCTCCCGGAGTATGTCCGGGTGTATGAAGGACTTGAATGGATTCTTTTCCAAAACCGAGGTTTTGACCATCGGTAATTGGAATCGCGTCATGGACGGGGAGATATTTTGTCGCAAAATGCCCTGCTAAATTCAGATTGACGTCAAAAAGCGCTGGATAATCTGCCTCATGAATATAAAGTTTAGCTCCTGTCGCAGCCATAATTTCCTGATTTGCTAGGATATGATCGAAGTGACCGTGAGTATTTAGTATCATGGTTAGTGTGAGTTGCCTATCTTGAATGATCTGCAGAATTTCCTTTGCGTTTCCTCCGGCATCCACTAAAAAGGCCTGACCGAGTTCATTCGACACCAAGTACGCATTGGACGACATGGGTCCTACTCTCATTTTGTGAATATGTTGCATCTTCTACCTCAAAACTGCTTTTTGCTGTCCAAGAGTATGGTGACGGGGCCGTCATTCATCAGATCTACCATCATGTGTGCTTGAAACTGACCTGTCTCCACACGAATTCCTTTTTCTCTCAACAAGCTTGCTGTCTTTTCATAGAGCGTAGCACCCCATTCAGGAGCCGATGCATCACTAAAACTGGGACGTCTTCCCTTTCTGGCGTCACCATACAAAGTGAATTGAGAAATCAAGAGAATATCCCCCTTGGTATCAAGGACAGAAAGATTCATCTTATCTTGTACATCTTGAAAAATCCTAAGGTGAGCGACTTTCTCTGCAATATAGTGACAATCTTCATAAGTATCCTCTTGGCCTACTCCCAGAAAAACCAACAAGCCCTCTTGGATCTTTCCGATGACTTCTCCTAAAACTTCTACCTTTGCTTGCTTGACTCGTTGAATCACTGCTCTCATCGCGAAAACCTCTATCCTTTTCTGTGTGTCATATGTTCCACATGGTAGACATCTCGAATTTTCTTTAACTTTTCAACGATACCATCCATATGTTCTTTATCTTTGACTTCAATATGGAGATCCACTAAGGCCAATCCACTTTTGTTGGTCCTTGCTTTGATTTGTGCAATCGATGCTTTACTGTCACTGATGGAGAGCAGTATCTGCTGCAACAAACCGACATAATCCAATGCTGTTACGGTTAAGGCCACTATGAAAGGTCCTACCTTCTTACTTCCCCACTTAGCGGGGAGCAGACGTCCTTGCTCTTGTACCCCAACTATATTCGTACAATCACGATGGTGAATCGATACTCCTCTCCCACGGGTTACATATCCCACGATGGGGTCTCCCGGTATCGGATTACAACAGCGGGCTAATTTTACCGCGATATTATCTATATCGTCAATAATAATGCCGGCTGACTCCTTCTTTTTACCTCCCAGCTGAATTTGATCTAACAATTCTCTGGTATCGGGTAATGTCTCAGGAATCTTTTTCTTTAGCTCTTCCAACAAACGATGTATCACCACTTGAGGAGAGAGATCGGCATATCCTATAGCAGCTAATAAGTCTTGTTGATTTTGAACATTGAACTCCTTTAAAACGACTTCGAAGGGTAGAATTTTCATGCTCTCAACGGTAAGGTGCTCCTCTTTTATCAGCTGCTTTTTTAGTTCTCGTTCCAGTAATTCCGACCCTTTCAGTATGCTCTCGTCCCGATTTAGGCGTTTAAACCACTGGCGTATCTTTGAGCGTGCTGCAGCCGTTTTCACGATATTGAGCCAATCCCGTGATGGACCATTGGCTTGCTTTGAGGTAATGATTTCAACGACGTCCCCATTTTCTAAGGTCGCATTTAATTGAACAATCCGTCCATTAATCTTAGCTCCTATGCAGCGATGTCCAACATCGGTATGGACACGATAAGCAAAGTCAATAGGAGTGGAGTCCGCCGGCATTTCAATCAAATCTCCTTTTGGTGTAAAGACAAAGACTTCATCCATGAGTATGTTATTCTGAAGCTGATCCATGTATTCGCTAGCTCCAGAAGTTTGATTCTGCAGCTCCAAGATTTGCCTTAGCCATAGCATTTTCTGAAAATCTTCGTTCTTTCTGGGTTTTCCTTTTTCTTTGTAAATCCAGTGTGCAGCGACACCATATTCTGCAATCTCGTGCATTTCATGAGTTCGAATTTGAATTTCCAAAGGATCTGAAGCATCTATGGCCACGGTCGTATGAAGAGATTGATATTGATTGCTTTTCGGAACGGCGATATAATCTTTGAACCGGCCTAAAATAGGTCTCCATTCTGAATGAACAAATCCTAACACGTCATAACATTCGCGAACCGTGCTGACGATGACTCGAATCGCCAAGACGTCGTAGATTTCATCGAATCCGATTTGCTTTTCTTCCATTTTCCGATAAATGCTATAAAAATGTTTCGCTCTTCCATACACATCTGCTTTCAAACCTTCTTCTGCAAGTTTGGTTCTCAACGTTTGTGCAGCAGCTTGAACTTCCGCTTCTCGTTCTTCTCTTTTATGCTTTACAAAAGCACTAATTTGAAAGTACATATCTGGGTTCAAGTAGCGAAAGGCTAAGTCTTCTAACTCCCACTTCATGGAATTAATACCAAGCCGCCCAGCCAATGGAGCATAGATATCCATAGTTTCTTTGGCTATACTTTTTTGTTTCTCCAAAGTGTGAACCTTCAGCGTGCGCATGTTATGAAGCCGGTCTGCTAGTTTTATCAATATGACACGCATATCTTTTGCCATAGCCAAAAACATTTTTCGATAATTCTCTGTCTGATGCTCCAGTAGATTGCTAAAATCTAATTTCTCAAGTTTGGTGACTCCATCTACTATTTGGGCTACGTCAAGTCCAAATTGTGCCTGTAGCTGTTCGTAAGTAAGGTCGGTGTCTTCCAGAGTGTCATGTAAAAGAGCGGCTGTAAGAGAGGTTGCATCCAACTTGCTCTCAGCGAGAATTTTGGCAACAGAAAGAGGGTGAACAATGTAAGGTTCACCCGTTATCCGCTTTTGCTGACGATGTGCCTCTTCTGCTACACTATAAACCCTTTCCACTACTTCGAGTTTATCTGCGGGCATATATAGGCGAATATCCTCTGCCAGTTCCGACCAAATCATAAAAAGGTCCCCTTTCTATGAGCATCCCTGATCTAACAGTCTTTCCCGAATCTCCTGTATGTGTAGAAACTCAGGAACTTTTTCTAAATCCACCTTCGTTCCATTGGGTTCAAGCAGCACAAACATGGCTAGATGTTTCTTACCTAATCCCGCTTTCTCAAATATATAGTATACATTTTCCAAAGCGATTTCCGTTAAAAATTCCGTGAGATTTCCCGGATTGCTTTGACTTTGTGACAAGGATAGGTCTTGTCCCTTCTCTTTAATCCAACGGTACCAAGATAACAAATGAATTCTGTCTGGTAGCAACCAATAAAGTATCTGCTTCCATTCCGCTTCCTTATCTTTCTGAAACAAGACTTTACCAGGAGTATTCGTCTGAAAGGGTGGATCCATCCAATACAACTCTTTCTTTTCCGCAGTTCCAATCACTGGAAGTGGCAAAAAAGGAAATGTTTGATTTCGTTGTACCTGAGGTAACTGCTGCAAGGGTACATAACCACTTTCTGCTAACAGCATTCGGCTTTCCGGTAAGTGATAAACAAATCCTGAATCAATTGCATGGGCTCGAATCTCTTTCATCAATTCATAATCGTCCAACCTAGAACTTCGCCAGTCCACAATCTCCACACGGAATTCTTCTTTTCCTCGAAATTGGCTGATTTGTAATCGAACGGCTAAATCCATAAAGTCGTGAAAATCCCCTAGGTGTTCCCCGCTCCGCCAAGCAAAACCCGTATATCTTCTGGGCCCAAATTGAAAGGTCAATTGGATATGCTGATTTTGGGAGAGCCCTTTTGCTTGTAGAATTTGTGCATGTCGTAACAAAACCAACGGTTCTTCGTTCTCCGAACCAAACGGTTCCATACAGCTAAATTCCTGTTGCTGCCTAACCAAATCCACAGTATAATCCAATTCCACATCAATTGAAGTAAAGGTTTCATTCTCATTCTGTTCCAATACAGCTTTCGCTGATTGCTGCAAGCGTTGCCGGACTTCCATTAAACGACTCTTCTCAAAACTAATACCTGCGGCCTGCGCATGACCACCATATTTTAGCCATAAATCATTCTCTTGTGTTAGCATTTGATATAGATGATAACCCTGAGGAGCTCTACCCGACCCACGAATGAGGTTATTATCGTCTGCACATACAAATACCGGCACCTTTAAGCTGTCGCTGAGTCGAGATGCAACGATTCCTAAAACACCGTGGTGCCAGTGAGGTGCATAAAAAACGTATGCAGATGCTTTCTTATCTTCTTCACTCATATTGAGCCACTGTTGTAGGGCTTCTTCCTGAATTCTTTGTTCGGTTTTCTTTCGTTCATTGTTTAGTCGATCCAATTCGCTCGCCCAAAGCGGTGCTCTTTCTTTATCTGCCAATAAAACCCCTAAGGCGGTATCT
>CALCNS010000014.1 GCA_937897315.1 uncultured Bacillota bacterium | reverse complement strand
GACCACCGAGATCTACACTCTTTCCCTACACGACGCTCTTCCGATCTAACTTCCACTGGATATTTCCCCAGGTTTATCATCGGTTCAATCGCCAGTGTCATTCCACTTTGTAGGCGAGGGCCTCGGTGCGGTGGACCAAAATTCGGAATTTCCGGATCTTCATGAAGTTTTTTTCCGATACCATGACCAACCAGGTCCCGGACTACTGAATAGCCGGCACGTTCGGCATGTTGCTGTACCGCATTTGAGATGTCGCTCAGACGATTGCCCTCAACAGCTTGAGCGATTCCTAAATATAGGCATTCTTTTGTGACTTGCAGCAATTTTAGTTTTGCTTCATCGACGAATCCAACCGGAACAGTGATTGCAGAATCAGAGTGATACCCCTGATAGAAAACTCCGCCATCGATACTGACGATGTCTCCTTCCTGTAGCACCCTAGAATCGGGTATACCATGAACGACTTCCTCATTCACCGAGATGCACAAGGTTGCTGGAAAACCGTTATAGTTCAGGAAGCTGGCTTTGCAGCCTGCTTTAGCAATCAACTCTGCCGCCAATAAGTCGAGTTCCTTTGTAGTGATACCCGGCTTAACAGCAGCTTCTAAGGCTTTCAAAACCTTTGCCAGAATGACTCCGGCTTGCCGCATTGCTTTGATTTCTTGGGCAGATTTCAGAATAATCATTACAAATTCTCCAAAGCGGCTAAAATTCTACGGCCAACTTCATCGACAGCTCCATCACCGCTTACCGTGATAAGTCTGCCTGAATCTGCATAATAGGAGATGAGTGGTGCAGTCTGACGGTTGTATACCTCTAACCGAGCAGAAACAGTGGCTTCACTGTCATCGGCCCTTTGATAAAGCTCTCCTCCACAAAGATCACACACACCGTTTTGCTTTGGTGGTTGAAAAGCCTTATGATAAGGGGTTTGGCACTGCCGACAAATTAGTCGACCCGTCAAACGAGTAATCAGATCTTCAAATGGGACTTCAATGTTCAGAACTGCATCCAGTTTTGTACAAAGTTGATCGAGCATCTGATCCAAAGCATCGGCTTGCGCTAATGTTCTTGGAAAACCATCCAACAAGAAACCGTTTTGACAATCGGCTTTGAGAAATCGTTCTTTCACTATACCAATGGTCAAACGATCTGGGACAAGATTTCCGGCATCCATAAACACCTTGGCTTGCTTACCTAAATCAGTTCCTTCTTTTAAGGCTGCACGAAACATGTCGCCGGTGGATATATGAGGTATGCCATAAGCTTTCACAATAGTGTCAGCTTGGGTTCCTTTACCAGCACCGGGAGGTCCTAACAATACAATTCGCATTCTAAAGTCCCCCTAATCCAAAAAGCCTTTGTAGTGTCGTTGCATAACCTGAGCTTCAATCGATTTGATTGTTTCAAGCGCCACACTGATAGCAATTAGGATAGTAGTTCCGCCAAATCCGGTTTCCATAGTCGTGACTGCTGATAATACCATAGGTAACAGCACTAAGATACACAAGAATGCTGCACCGACTACGGTTAAATGGCTCATAATGCGGCTAATATAATCCGAGGTGGGTTTTCCTGGACGTATACCGGGTATGAACCCTCCGTTCTTCTGCATGTTCTTTGCAGTATCAATAGGATTGAACTGCATCATAGTATAGAAGAAGGAAAAGAAGAAGATTAAGATGATGTACAAAATTGTGTGCAACCACGTTCCTGTTCCCATCACTTCGTTCAATTTCGTAGCCCATGAGGCATTCACGAATTGCAAAATGGTTTCGGGAAACATTAGTAAACTGGAAGCGAAAATGACTGGTAAAACACCGGCTTGGTTGATTTTGAATGGAATATGAGTATTTTGACCCCCATAAACTTTTCGACCAACCACCCTTTTTGCATACTGCACGGGAATCTTTCTGGTTCCTTGAGTGATGAAAACAATTCCGGCTACACTAAACAAAGCGATGATCCCAAGGACAATAACTCCCCACCAAGGTATGGTACCCGCAACAGCATCCTGATACATTTCAATCATTGCTACAGGTAATTGAGAAATGATACCAGCAAAAATCAAAATG
>CALCNS010000013.1 GCA_937897315.1 uncultured Bacillota bacterium | reverse complement strand
GACGCCAAAATAATCCCCTGCCCGCCCATCCCGCTTATGGTTAACCGCTGCGGATACGGTAAAGCAGATGGTGCTGACGCCGCCGCCCCTGCAACTTCACATTTACCACTAAGGGGACTGTCCCCTAAGTGGTAAATTTTTCGCTGCGAAACGCTTACACTACCCTGTACGTTGGGGGTGTGGCGAAAAATGCCCACGGCGAGCTTGCCTTGTTTCTCGGCATCGCTCATTTTTTCGGCACGTTCCAAGGGGTAGCTATTGTCGTGGATCCACTTCAGCAGCCTCCCAGGGTCTCCACTTTTTAAGGCATATCGTCCAAAATGCGTAGGGCATTGGCTAACAATCTCGATGAGACTAAAGCCCTTATGCTGCAAAGCCCGACGGATGGCCTGCTCACACTGCACCGGCAGCGAGGTCGTCCAACGTTCCACATGGGTCGCGCCAGCCGCCATGGCCAATTGCGCCACATCAAACGCCGGCTCCTCGTTTCCGTAAGGTGTGGTCATGGTCACCGAGCCCAGCGGCGTGGTGGGTGCCACTTGTCCCCCGGTCATCGCAAAGTTGAGGTTATTGACCATAATCACGGTCACATCCAGGTTGCGTCTGGCCGCGTGAATCAGATGATTTCCGCCAATCGAAACCAGATCTCCATCCCCGGCAAATATCACAATCGGAATCTCCGGCTGATGCATTTTCACTCCGGTCGCCCAAGCCAAGGTTCGCCCATGAACCCCATGGAAGGTATCGGATTTTAAATACACCGGCACACGCGCCCTGCAACCAACCCCGCCAATGGTGAGCATCTGCTCCACATCCATCTGTAATGCCTCAAGTGCTTGCGTAAAATAGTTCAAGACCTGCCCGCAGCCACATCCGCTGCAAAAGAAATGCGGCAATTTCTCCTCTCGCAAATACTTGCGCAAGGGGTTCTTCTCACTCATTTCCGCACCCCCTCTTTCACGCCCTGCACCACTTCCCATGGTGTATGAACCAACCCACGGTTCTTGGTCAGCCCCGTTACCGGTATTTTCCCTGCCACCACACGTTGAATTTCTCCTACATATTTGCCCAAATTCATCTCCAGGGCGAAAATCTGCCCCACCTGCCCCGTCACTTCACGGATTGCCCCTTCGGGTACCGGCCAGACGTTGCACAGCTGCACCACACCCATCTTGATTCCCTCTTCGCGCAAGAGCACGGCGGCTTCCCTTGCCGGACGCACTTCGCTGCCATAGGTGACAATCGCCATGTCGGCATCGTCCATCATCCAGCGGTTCACCCGGCTGATTTGCGGCTCGTTCTCGCGAATCTTACCGGTGATGCGCTTGTATAGGCGCTCAAAGGCATCGGGGTCCCAGTCAATTCGCCCCGCTTCATCGTGAGGGTTCAAACTATAGATGGTGTGATATCCCTTGGCCAACGGAGCCATATCGGGCGCAGCATTGGCATTTGCGGCAAACGGCAAGTAGTCTGCCGGGTTTTTTTCGGTGTAGCGACGATTTTGTAACCAGATAGCCCCGGGCTGCGGTATGTGCAAGCGCTCCCGCATGAGCGCAATGGTTGTCTCAGAGGCGATAATCACCGGGTTGCGATAGGTTTCGGCCAAATTAAAGGCCCAAATCGTGTAATCATAGAGTTCTTGCACCGATGAGGGGCAGACGACAATGGCTTCGTAGTCACCACTGGCACCATAGCGTAGCTGCATGATGTCGGCGTGGGTGGCAAAGTTATCCCCGCGGGTGCGCATGACGTTGGCCACCACCACCGGTGCTTCCACGGTGTAGCAGTAGCCCAAGCCCTCTTGCATGTAGTTAAACCCGGCACTGGCCGTGGCTGTCATGGCTTTGGCCCCCGATAAGGCCGCTCCGGCACAGGCATAGATGGAAGCCAACTCATCTTCTCCCTGCAAAAATTGCCCTCCCACTTGGGGCAGGCGTTGCGACATGCGTTCCGAGATTTCGTTGGCCGGGGTAATGGGGTATCCGGCAAAGAAGTCACACCCGGCGCTCATCGCGCCTTCTACCAGGGCATAATTGCCCAGCAGGAAGTGCACACCGGTCTGAACTCGCTTGGGGTCGGCTTGTTCTTGTAAAGGTCGCGGCATGGAATCTCTCCTTTTTGCTACACATTTCCTTTATAACGAGATATTTTACTGGTGCTATACCCGGCTCTCACCAAGCCTTCGGCGATGATGAGCCCGCAGACCACCCCATCGAGCACGGGCACACCCAATTGCTCATGAAGGGTTTCAGCCAGTTCGCAGAGGCCAGCACAACCAAGCACCAAGACTTCGGCTCTATCTTGCTCCAAGGCTTCTTTTCCTAATTGTAGGAAGAGGGCATCGTTGGATAAGTCATGCAAGGGAGTTTTTGGAGAGCGCACCGAGGCCAAGGAACCAATTAGGTAGTATGTGTGCACGACCGCTTGTTTGTGGGGCACCGAGTCGGGTGAAGTCGATAGCACCGAGAAGCGGTGTCCGAGCATGC
>CALCNS010000012.1 GCA_937897315.1 uncultured Bacillota bacterium | reverse complement strand
TTGGCGTACAAAATCGACAACCTCTTTGCTCCTAAATTACTAGGGGTAAAGGAACTCTAGTCCCATAAGAAAAGCAGGAACTTTCGAGATGAGAAGTTCCTGCTTTTTCAATATTCGCTTATTTGACAACAATGTCGACTAGGCGGCCTTTGACCACAATTATTTTGACGATAGTCTTACCTTCCAAGTAAGGGGCTAAGGTAGGAAGTTCCAAAGCCATAGTTTGAATCGTATCTTCTTTTTCTTCACGGTCCACTTGCAAACGCTCACGAATCTTTCCATTAATCTGCACGGCTAATTCTATCGTGTCATGAAGAAGCATAGTTTCATCATATTTCGGCCATGCTTCATTATGAATGGAGAACGGTCGGCCAATCGCTTCCCAACATTCTTCGCTTAAATGAGGGGCTAATGGTGCCAGTAATCGTAATAAATCGGCTGTGGCTTCTTCCAGCAAATTCACATCTTTGACATCGGTCTCTTTGTCATATTGGTTTAATGCATTCAAGAACTCCATAATTTTGGCTATGGAGGTGTTAAACTGAGAAATCTCCATATCCCGAGTGCAGTATTGTATGGCTTGGTGGCGGTAAAATTGTACTCTTTTACCAGCTGCTGCATCCACAGAACCAGATGTATCTTGAGAGCGTATCTCCAAGAAACGATCTATCCAGCGTTCGATACGCTCAATGAAACGTGACATGGCTTTCACATTGTCGTCGTTCCAAGGACCACCTTCGGTATACGCATACGAAAAGCCAATAAAGAGTCGCAGGATATCGGACCCGTGCGCTTCAATGTATGGGTCAGGGGAGATCACATTGCCTCGTGATTTCGACATGCGGTTTCCGTCCGGCCCCAAAATGATGCCTTGATGGGTCAGGGAAAGAAAGGGCTCGTCAAAGTTCAAGTAACCACAATCGCGTAGAGCTTTGACAAAGAAACGAGCATAAATTAAGTGCATACAAGCGTGTTCTGGGCCACCCACATATTTATCAACCGGAAGCAATTTATTTATCCACTCTGTGTTCCATGCTTCTTGGTCATTTTTGTTGTCGGGATAACGCAAGAAATACCAGGAAGAATCGACGAAGGTGTCCATGGTATCGGGATCTCTCAGAGCGGGTTCGCCACAAACAGGACAGGTGGTGTGGATGAACTCAGCATTTTTGGCAAGTGGGGATTGTCCATCGGGAGTAAACTCTACATCATAAGGTAACAGTACAGGTAATTGATCTTCTGGGACAGGGACAGTACCGCAATGGGGACAATGAATAATGGGAATGGGAGCACCCCAGTACCGTTGTCTTGAAATTAACCAATCGCGCAATCGATAGGTAATGGTAGCTTGAGCTTTTTGTTCTTGCTCCAAATCGGCTACGATACTTTTTAGGGCTTCTTCCGAAGTCAATCCGTTGTATTTGCCGGAGTTCACTAAAATACCGTATTCGCAGAAGGGGAGAGTGGCATCAGCTCCTTCTTCTATTGCTTCAATGACGCGAGGAATGGGTAAATTATATTTATTGGCAAATTCGAAATCACGCTCATCATGTCCGGGAACCGCCATCACTGCACCGGTACCATAGGTTGCCAAAACATAATCGGCAATCCAAATTGGCAAAAGCTCCTTGGTAATGGGATGGATGGCATAAGATCCGGTAAAAGTGCCGGTTTTTTCTTTCGCTGTAGACAAGCGCTCGATTTCGCTTTGCTTCTTGGTTTCTTCCTGATAAAAACGCACAGAGTTGGCAAATTCATTTGTGGTTATATGATGTACCATACTATGCTCAGGAGCTAAAACGACATAGGTTGCTCCCAGTAAGGTATCGGCTCGAGTGGTGAACACGCGAATGCTTTCATTATCGTGACCGTGGACAGCGAAATCAATATGTGCTCCTTCAGAGCGCCCAATCCAATTGCGTTGCTTTTGTTTGGTGCTTTCCGGCCAGCTTAAATCTTCTAAACCATTGAGTAGTTCTTGTGCGTAATCGGTAATTTTAAAGAACCATTGAGTTAGGTTCTTTTTTGTGACTAGAGTGTCACATCGCTCACATTGACCTTCCACAACCTGTTCGTTCGCCAAAACCGTTTGGCAACTAGGGCACCAGTTTACAGGAGCGTTTTTTCTGTAAGCTAGACCTTTTTTGTAAAACTGTAGGAAAATCCATTGGGTCCAACGATAATAATCGGGAGTACAAGTTATTAATTCATAATCCCAGTCGTACGTTGCCCCCATCTCTTTAAGTTGCTTCTCCATGGTAGCGATGTTTTTCATGGTGGAATCCATGGGATGAATTCCGGACTTTATGGCAAAGTTTTCAGCCGGTAAGCCAAACGCATCGAAACCCATGGGGTGGAACACTTCATATCCTTGCATGCGTTTCATGCGAGCCCAACTATCGGTCATGCCGAAGTTATACCAATGACCTACATGTAAATTATAACCCGATGGGTACGAGAACATTTCGAGACAATACAATTTCTTATCGGCATTGTCTTTGTTAAACTTGTAGATCTGGGCGTCATCCCATCGCTTTTGCCATTTGCGATCGGTTTCTCTGTTGTAGCGACTCATTGAAATCCCCTCCTTTTTGACAATAAAAAAACCCCATCCTCTGCAAAGAGACGACAGGGCCGCGGTACCACTCTTGTTGAATTCCTTTGAAAGGAATTCCACTCACGGTTATAACGGAACCACCGGGTTCTAAAACCAACCTCTCAAAGCGAGTTCACAGGTTTTGTGTATCGCCTTTCAGCCAAGGGCGACTCTCTGTAGCACAATAAACTGATACTGCTCTTCGGTCATGGGTTTGTTGTCATTATACGAAGCCATAGGTCATTTGTCAATGGTTTTCTTTTTCAGGTGCTTTCTTCCAGACTTGCTGAATGAATTGCTTTCGTTCCTTTACCGCAAAATCATCTGAATACGCTTCCGGTGATTTTTTAGCATAATCTTGGTGGTATTCCTCGGCTACATAAAAGGGTTTAACAGGCAAAATTCTTGTGACGATGGGTTGGCTGAATTTGCCAGAGTTGGCCAGCTTTTTGAGAGAAGCTTCCGCTTCTAGGCGCTGATCTTCATCTGTATAAAAGATTGCAGTTCGATAGGATTCACCACGATCGCCAAACTGCCCTCCGTCATCGGTCGGGTTGATTTGTTGCCAATAGATGTCAAGTAGTTCGCTGAATTTGATTTTTGATTCATCATAAATTATTTCAACAGCCTCCAAGTGCCCACTCTGTTGGCTTTTCACCTGCTCATATGTCGGATTTTCGATATGACCACCTGTATATCCGGAAGTCACTTTATGAACTCCTTCGTATTCGTCAAAAGGTATGACCATACACCAGAAGCACCCACCCGCTAAGATGGAGCGTTTTACATTTGGAATAACAGACACAAGACCCCTTCTTTCTGCTCTTGATAAAAAACTCCGGCAGATGGATTCTGCCGGAGCTGGTGGCGAGGAGCTAACGGTTAGAGCATTTTCTGCAATTCAATTTCGTGTTTCATCAAAATACCGGATTGACCCACCATAGGAATCTCCGGTTTGATTTCCCTCAATCCATCGATGGTATTTAAATATAAATTGGAGAATTCATAACCACGTTTCTGGTAGAAACGAAGAGCTTCAACATTATCATTTGTCGTAATCAACCAAACCCGTTTGCAGCCTGCTTCTCGAGCGGCATCTTCCATGCTGCGTAATAGAGAGGAACCAAGACCCACTTTGCTCAGAATGGAGTTGATGGTAACCAGTTCGCAATCTTCACCTCGAATGTGATATGTGATCAATCCGACAATAAAGCCATCTTGATACACAATGAATCCGGGTAATGTATCGGTTTGTAATACACCTTTTGAATTAACATTTTTTGCTGTGCCCCAATGTTCTTTCAGAAACTCATAGATTTTTGGACGGTCTGCATCGGAAATTTGACGAATCACATATTGACTCAAGGGAATCACTCCTTTACCATTAATAGGAAACAAGCCCTCTCGCTTCCCTATTATACTATAAAGATTCTTCCTAAATCATAGAAAACCCTTCCGTGTTACTTCTGAAAATCGTGTCGGTTTTATGAAATCATTGAGAAAGTTTCATGGCGATAAAAATAAAACTTCAAAAACAAGCGAGAAACGATGCTTGTCAGAAGATGGAGAACCCATTATAATAAGGAACATTGGCACGGTAGCTCAGTAGGTAGAGCAGCGGACTGAAAATCCGCGTGTCGCCAGTTCGATTCTGGCCTGTGCCACCATCTCCTTGGCGGAGTAGCTCAGCTGGCAGAGCAAGCGGTTCATACCCGCTGTGTCGTTGGTTCAAATCCGACCTCCGCTACCATAATTTATAAACGTCTGCATTCGTGCAGGCGTTTTTTGTTGTTCATAACCTCAGGGAACATGTATAAAATATATGCTTTCTAATTATTCGTATTGGTTACAATATTCACTGAGTTGCTATAGAAAAAAAGAGGAGGTTAGTTATGAAAAGCTTTTAGCGAATACAAAAAAAATCAAGTGACTAAAATCACAGTTTCCCGATTTTTCTTGACGCTTGGTAAAATTACCCCTATACTGAAATTGAAACCAGCAAAGGGGGTTTTATCATGAAAATGACTCAATATTTGAAAGAAAAATGGTTTGGTTTAAGTGTTTCCGCACGAAGATATCCTGTCTCAACTTTTTTTCTGGTCGTTATTGCCGCTTTAATCGGCATAGAAATACACGGAACCACGGTTCAATTAGGACCTTACATCAATACCGGCGTGGTTTTAGCAATTGCTTCGGCCGCAGCTCAGCATACCTATGAACGCTTCTTTGCCAACCGCGGGTTACAAATGCGTTTGGGATTAGCAGGGATTGCAATGCTCATTGGTGGGTTGCATTTCCTCACCATCTACCAATTACCGGAATATAGTATGGAGGCCGTTTCCAGAACCGGCATTCTCTCGGTAGCTCTCGCGGTTTTGTTCATTTGGCTACCTGTCATTCAACACCGAAACAGCTTTGAGCAAAGCCTCATGTCTAATTTCAAAAACTTCTTTCAAGCACTTCTCTATGGTGGTGTAATCATGTTAGGCGTTGCCGCCATTATCACTGCCATTGATCAATTGCTATTCAACTTGAATTATCGTTTCTACAGTTACTCGGCAGACTTGATTTTCGTATTATTGACACCCATCTTTTTCCTATCGTTAGCACCCTTTTTCCCACAGGAAAGTCTGGAAACGTCCGATGAAAAAGAAACGCAATTACAACAGAAGATCTCCTCACCAAAGGTTCTCGATATTCTATTATCCTATATCGTGATTCCGTTAACTATGGTGTTCACGGTGATCTTGCTTGCCTATGTCGTGCTGAATCTGCGCGGGGAGTTCTGGACTGATAATTTGCTGGAACCTATGCTGGTTTCCTATTCGGTAACTGTGATCTTTGTGACCCTTTTAACCATGCACATCGAGAACAGCTTTACACAACTGTTCCGTAAGTGGGCACCAAAAATTCTGATTCCTATTGTTTTGTTCCAGTTGGTGGCTTCTATTCTGACTATTCAGCAAAACCCTATGACGCATCAACGATATTTCGTTATTCTGTATGGAGTTTTCGCCATCTTGGCCGGAATCGCCTTAAGCATGGCTCGCTGGCAGAGGAAGGGGATTGTCGCCGGATTACTGGTGTTCTTCTTGGTTCTATCCATCACCCCGCCTATAGACGCATTTACGATTAGTCGCAACAGTCATATCAATCATTTAGAAAGCACTTTGATGAAATATGACATGATTCAAAATGATCAAATCGTGATCACAGCCCCAGTCTCCCAAGAAGATCGTAAAAAAATAACCGAGTCGTTGTTCTATTTGGAACGAATCGGTCAGATCGGAAGAGCACACGTCTGAACTCCAGTCACGTTTCGGAATC
>CALCNS010000011.1 GCA_937897315.1 uncultured Bacillota bacterium | reverse complement strand
GATAATGGGGATCATAAAATAGTATACGAGAAGCATTTGACAACGATATAGTAAAATTGAACCCCTACTACCGATACAGGCATGGTAGTAGGGGTTTTTACAATTAATTCACTTCAAGATACTCATCGTAGGTCATTCTCTTATCGATAAGGCCTTGAGGGGTAATTTCAATAATTCGGTTGGCTATGGTTTGCACAAACTCGTGATCGTGAGAAGCAAAAATAATGGTCCCTGGAAAAGCGATGAGGCCATCATTGAGCGATGTGATGGATTCCAGATCCAGGTGGTTGGTCGGTTCATCGAGCAAAAGCACATTGGCATTGCTTAGCATCATTTTGCACAGCATGCAACGCACTCGTTCTCCACCGGATAACACCTGTGCCTCTTTTAAGGCTTCTTCGCCGGAGAAGAGCATACGCCCCAAGTATCCACGTATAAAGCTTTCGGCTTTCTCGGTCGAATATTGGCGCAGCCAATCGACAAGGTTCATATCCACCTGTTCAAAATACTCAGTATTGTCTTTGGGGAAATAAGCTTGGGATGTGGTAATCCCCCACTTGTACTCGCCGCCATCGGGCTCTATTTCGCCCATCAGAATTTTAAACAGGGCCGTTTTGGCTTGTTCATTGGTTCCGACTAAGGCGATTTTGTCTCCTTTGTTCAATTTAAAGCTAACATTGTTTAGCAATAACGTTCCATCGAGCGACTTGGTTAGGTCTGTAACAGTGAGTAACTCATTTCCTGCTTCTCGCTCGGGTTTAAATCCTACAAAGGGGTATTTCCGCGAAGAGGGTTGGATGTCTTCAATGGTCAGTTTCTCCAATTGCTTTTTGCGCGAGGTGGCTTGTTTGGATTTAGAAGCATTGGCACTGAACCGATCAATAAAGTCTTGTAAGGCTTTGCGTTTCTCTTCGGCCTTTTTGTTTTGATCCCTCAACATTTGCAACGCTAATTGGCTGGAATGATACCAGAAATCGTAATTACCTGCAAAAATCTTAATGGAACCAAAATCAACATCTGCAATGTGAGTGCAGACTTTATTCAGGAAGTGACGATCATGGGATACGACAATCACGGTATTATTGAAATTCATGAGAAAATTCTCTAACCAGACGCGTGCTTTGATGTCTAAGTGATTGGTAGGTTCGTCCAGCAAAAGAACGTGTGGTTGACCAAACAGCGCTTGTGCCAGTAATACCTTTACTTTTTCGTCTCCGTTTAACTCGCGCATAAGCTTGTGGTGTAACTCCTCCTCCAAACCCAAACCGGTCAGCAGAGTGGCTGCTTCGGCTTCGGCTTCCCAGCCATTGAGTTCTTCAAATTCGGCCTCCAAATCAGCAGCGTGAATCCCATCTTCATCACTAAATTCCGCTTTGGCATACAGCAAGTCTTTCTCCTGCATAATCTCGTATAAACGAGCATGACCCATGATGACGGTGAGAAGAACATCGTATTCGTCAAATTCAAAATGATTCTGCTTTAAAACAGCCAAGCGTTCACCCGGAGTGATGATGACCTCACCACTGGTGGGTTCCAGTTCACCGGAAAGAATTTTTAGGAAGGTGGACTTACCGGCTCCATTGGCACCGATAAGCCCATAGCAATTACCAGGAGCAAATTTAATATTCACGTCTTCGAAAAGTTTTCGGCCACCATATCTTAAACCTATGTTGTTTGTAATAATCAATGTAAAATCCGCCTTATCTATGATGTTTTAAAGAATAACTGTGCAATTATATCACAAGTTCGTGTTATCGTCTATTTCTTTGTATCGATTTGAATGAAGATGTTCACATAGGATTTTGTATGTTGTGTAGCGAATAAAGCGAAACACGAGGGAAGAAGGTGCAAATGTGAATTCTTGGTATCATGAGTTAAAGAAACCAACTTGGGCTCCTCCTGCTAAGTGGTTTGGTCCAGTGTGGTCTATTTTGTATTTGGTGATCATGATCTCATTTGGGTACATAGGTTTTTTGTTTTATCAGGAGGATATACCATGGACCATTCTTATGCCATTTGTTTTGAACCTGTTTTTTAATATTGCTTTCACACCGATTCAATTTCAGTGTAGAAACAATGAACTGGCGTTATTGGATATTATTGCAGTGTTAGTGACTCTACTTAGGTCTTTATTAGTGATCTACCCCTATGCTTCGTGGGTTACTTTGGTCAATATTCCTTATTTCCTCTGGGTCTCGTTTGCAACGATATTGCAGTTTTCTATTACTTCCTTAAATCAATCACTTCACAAAAATGGAAATCTATGAGTTCACGATCGCATCCTAATATTGAAACCACTAAACCCGACAGAGGAAGCTGTTTTGGCCATTGAAGAGTGGTTATATACGAGGTGATAGGAGGTAAACGCGATGAAATGGAGAGGCAGAGAAGAAAGTACGAATGTGGAGGATCGAAGAGGGAGATCTCGATCTTCTATGGGAGGAAAAAGTGTCATAGGTGGTGGCCTTGGTATTGTTTTTCTGCTTATATATTTTTTACTGGGTGGAGATATTGGAAGTTATTTGAATCAAACCCAAGTAACAGACCCATATCCACAATCAACCACTCAATATTCGAAAGAAGAGGAAGATTTGGTCGATTTTGTTTCTGTCGTTCTTGCCGATACTGAAAACTTATGGAATGAGCTATTGAGCAAAGAGGGACTAGAATATGAAGAACCCATTTTAGTGATTTTCTCAGAGTTTGTTCAATCTGCTTGTGGGGTAGCGGGTTCGTCTACAGGACCGTTTTATTGTCCTGGAGATCAGAAAGTGTATATCGACTTGAGCTTTTTTCAGGATATGCAAAGTAGGTTTCAAATGAATGGGGATTTTGCCATGGCGTATGTCATTGCACATGAAGTGGGGCATCATGTACAAAATCAAGTGGGTATCATGGAGCAAATCGAGCAATTACGTCCTCGTTTAAGCGACAAAGAGAATAATCAATTGACGGTGCGACTGGAACTTCAAGCAGATTATTTAGCCGGTGTTTGGGCACATTTTGTGGAAGATTTAGATTTGTTGGACGAGGGAGATATTGAAGAAGCACTCAACGCTGCTAGTGCGATTGGTGATGACCGTATACAGAAGCAAACTCAAGGGTATGTAGTTCCCGATAGCTTTACACATGGCACGTCTAAACAACGGTCTTCTTGGTTCTATAAAGGATATATAGAAGGTGATTTAGATCTTTGGGATACCTTCAGCATTCCTTATGAGGATCTTAAAATTTCGCAAGATGAGCAGCAGGGTTTCACCTTGATCTTCAGATAAACGATTCTTTTTTTAAAGGAGATGCTTCCTTTGAAGGGTTTTAAAAGATCTGATTTAGACTTCTCCTTATGTGGTCTAAACTGTGCGTTATGTCCCATGAAACTTGGGACCTATTGTCCAGGTTGCGGAGGTGGTGAAGGCAATCAGAGCTGTAAGATTGCCGCATGCAGCGTAGAACATAAGGTAGAGTATTGTTTTCTTTGCGCTCAATATCCCTGTGCAAAATACGAGGGTATACAACAATTTGACTCCTTTGTTACACACCAGCATCAGTTGAAAGATGTAGAATATGCAAAAACTATGGGCCTACCTGCATATCATGAACTATTGAGCAATAAAAGGGCTATTCTGGAAGAATTATTGTACAATTGGAACGAAGGTCGACGCAAAACGTTGTTCGGGTTAGCTGTTAATTTATTGCCGTTGGGTGATCTACAAAGGATTACAAATGACCTCAACATGAAATCTGCGCAGAACCCCATGACGAAGAAAGAAGCAGCTGATTTTCTTGCAGCAAGTTTTCTGGATGCTGCGGTATTTCAAGGAATTGAGCTAAAGTTAAGAAAGAAGATGTAAAGGAGTACCAACATGAGTATTGT
>CALCNS010000010.1 GCA_937897315.1 uncultured Bacillota bacterium | reverse complement strand
AAACCCACTGTAGACACTTCGGGACCAGTCGAAATGTCAACAGAAGAACCAAACTTGACTCCTACACCCTGGTTAACACCAATGCCAACGTCGACACCAAAGCCGACACCGGGACAAACGAAAAATCAAACACTCGCAGATGCTGGTGTTGATTTTGCTGTTCGTGTGATAGATGCGCCATACAGTAACACTGGAAGATTTGGAACAGAAGGATATGACTGTTCCGGCCTTGTTATTGCAATGTGTAGTGATATTAAGTCAAAATTGCCGTTTGGTGATGGTATTAGAATGAGTTGTCACCTTGGTATGTCAACAGATTTTAGGGATAATCCGCAATACGGAGATGTAGTATATAACTATGAAAACGGTATGGCAATTTCAGAGTTGCAAGCCGGTGATTTGGTGTTTTATGCAAATCCAGGCAACCTGAAGCAAGATGCACATGTGGCCATTGCAACAGGCGAAATGATGCATGATTCAAAAACTGAGGGTTACTGGCCACAGGTTGTAGAGGCAAGTGGAGTAGCAAAAAAAGTTACAAACGAATATCCAGCATACAATGTACAAAAAGACGGATACTACAGCAGAGCACACTCTACACAAGTCGTAACGTATGTGATTCGTCCGAATTATGCTTGGGAGGAGCAGCCATGAAAAAAATTAGTTTGTGGATAATGATCTTGCTTTTTATTGCACTGTTCATGATTCCCTCGCTATCCCTCGCCGATAAGGACTACGAAGAAGGCGACGGATGGATTTATAAGGATGGTGAGTTGAAGATTACGGAAAGCGAAGGGTTAGTCAACTTTATATACCATGATGAAGAATTGATATGTGACCCGCCAAATCAAGAAAAGCTCTTCGTTGTGGATCGTGTTATAATTGGCAAAAATGTCACAGCAGATATTGAAATTGAGTATTACATTGCTGTAGATATCCTTTCAAAAACAACTATTGAAGAAGGGAATCCGTGCTACATTGTTGAGAATGGCTGGATTGTAAACACGGCGAGTAAGACTCTATTTGGTGCAGCCGATGTGGAGAAGAAGAAGACATTATCCTCAATTGATGATATTCCAAATGATATTGAGCATATCGGTATGTATGCATTTTATAATTATTACACGCTGAAGCGTATCACAATACCGGATAGCGTCGTTAGCTTTGGAGAATCTTGTTTTGATAACTGCGACAGCTTAGAATCTATTGCCTTGCCAAATGGACTCAAATCAATTGGCATAGGTGCTTTTGCTGGATGCACATCATTGAAGCACATTGACTTCGGTCCGAATGTAAAAGAGATTGGAACTGCTGCATTTTTTTCGTGTATCCATCTTGAACCCCCACCATTTTATAACATGCAACTCGATACGATTTATGGCAACAGTTTCTGGGGCTGCGATACCTTTCAAACGGTCGAATTTTCGCCGAAATTGAGGCTGGTTGAGAACCAAGCGTTTGCGCATTGCAGCAAGCTCACCTCCCTTATCTTCCATTCGGATCAGCTCATCCTAGAAAACGGTGCTTTCGATGCTTGCGAAAACATCAGGAAGCTAGTTTTTACGAAAGGCAAACCGGCATCCATCGGCGATTCTCTATTCAACGAGAACGAGAGAACGCCGGATGGAAAAAGCTTCATCACGCGTTTGTATGATCCAAACGGCAAAGTCATCCCCTACCCGACGCTCTATTACACCGCCGACTACGCCGCTGCATGGGCGCCCAACGGCGAGACGGAATGGAACGGCTACCCGATTCAGCAAATTTCGCAGGAGGAGTTGGACGCGATTTTGAAGGAAACGCGCGGCGAAGAAGCGTCTGTCGCCTCCGCCTCACCCGTACCGACGGAAACGCCGCAAACGGAAACCCCTGCGCCGGATGAATCCCTTTCGAAACCTGCGCTTGTCATTGGAATCAGAAGCATTCTGTTTTTTGAAATCTGT
>CALCNS010000009.1 GCA_937897315.1 uncultured Bacillota bacterium | reverse complement strand
GGATTTCCTTACCGCAATAAGGAAGGAGATTGGTGCTTCTACCTAACCGACCCGCATTTCGATGGCCGATTTTTAGTGACATTGGAATCAGATAGTACGCTTTCTTGGCCGGTTCCTGGAGATGAGATGACATTACATGGAACATGTTACACACAGAGTGGTCGTATGAATTTCGGGGATCCCGATTGGGAGGTGATATCGCGCCGACGTCATATCATCGCCCGGTTTTATGCCGATCAAGTCATCACCAAGGTCAACCATCCAATACAAGGACCATTCAGACCCATTTGGCTATTGCGCCGAACACTCTACCAAGCATTATACCAGCACCTGCCGGGTGGTTCGCCAAGGTTGGGCAGAGATGAGGCCTCTTTTCTTTTTGGTTTGACAGTGGGGGTAGGAGATGAGCTTCCGGAGGAGTGGGAGAGCTCCTTTCAGAAAGCCGGGTTGTTGCATTTACTGGCTGTCTCTGGAGGGAATGTTGCCTTCTTTTTGTTAGGGTTGCTTTGCATCCTGCGCAGATTCCCTTTCAGCAGAGAGGGAGAAATGGTCCTTCTGCTAGTGGGGATTGCCTTTTTTGTTCTTCTAACGGGTTTGGAGTCATCGGTCATACGAGCAGGAACTATGGCCAGCTTCGCTGTCATAGCGAAATTTCGCTGGAGAAAAACCCATTGGCCTTCGCTTTTGGCCGCCACAGTGCTATGTATTTTGGCATTTCAACCATTTATGTTGTTTGAGGTGGGATTTCAGCTGTCATTTCTTGCAGTATGGGGACTGTTTGTCTGGGCGACACCCTTTATTCAGTTCTTTCAGCAACGTTGGAGTTGGCCAAGTTGGCTAGCAGTAGCGATGGGTTCCACGTTAGCAGCACAGTGGGCTGTTTTACCCTTGAGTTTACGATTGTTTCATCAGGTTTCACTCATCGCCCCTATTAGTAACTTAGTTTTTGCTGGTTTGATCTTGCCTTCGTCGCTCTTATTGGTTTTCCTGTTGACCATCTATCCTTTTGGATTGTATTTCAGTTGGTTCTATGGATTGACCGATTTGTATTTGCAACTTTTGTTGAAATCGGGAAGCTTTTTCGCAAATTTACCCTTTGCTGTTTTTTCATTGCCCACTCCGCCTTGGTGGTTTGTCGTATTACTGTATGGCATGCAGTTATTTCTGCGTTATGCAAAAGGTGAGTGGAGGAGGGTTTCTCAAAAGTCAGCCGTCGCTCTACTTAGTGTATGCCTTTTATGTTATTGGCATCCATGGCCATATCCATTGGAGGTCACCTTCATAGACGTGGGTCAGGGAGACAGCATTTTTCTTCGATTCCCCAATGGTCAGACTATGTTGGTCGACGGCGGAGGTTCGATGACAGCAGATAGCAACATTGGTCTAACCGCGGTGTTGCCGTATTTACAACGGCAAGGGATACAATCTATAGATTATGCCATACTGACTCACGCGCATGGGGATCATTATCAAGGCTTGATGCAAGTTCAATCAGAAATTCCTTTTCGATATTTTCTACATGCTTTACCTCAAACTGAGGATGTACCTCAAGATTTAACGCGGTGGTATAGTGGCTTCACACAAGAATCCCTAATTTCTTTACAGGAAGGGCAAGTGTTCTATCCGGACAAACAGGTTAGAATTGAAGTTCAATCTGCACGATTTAGCCAAGATGGAAACAACAATGACTCCATTTGTTTACATATCTCTTTTGGTCGTACTGATCTTTGGTTGACAGGCGATATGGAGCTACCGGCGGAGGAAGCTATGAATTTGCCTGTGCAATCTACAGACTTTCACACGTTGTTGAAAGTAGCTCATCATGGAGGGAAAACATCCTCCGGCGAATCTTTTCTTCGAGCGGTCGACCCAGAGATTGCGGTCATCTCGGTGGGAAGGAAGAATCGATATGGACATCCCTCTCCTGAAGTGCTTCAGCGCTTAAAGCAACGATCTTGTGAAATATACACCACATCCGAGGTAGGAGCAGTACGCTGTATCAGTAATGGCCAACAATGGCAGATCCAATGTTGCCGCACCGGTCACACAAACTAAGGAGGGATAACCCAACTCGAAATCGAATGTTGTAATGGGGTGATTTCATGGATTGGAGACAATTACAACGCGATCTAGCTGCTGGGAGCATTGCTAATCTATATGTGATTCACGGTGAAGATACTTGGCAGGTGGACCGAAGTCGCACCAGTTTAATGGGGTTGATTCCTCAAACGGAACGTGAGTTCAATCTTGTTCATTTGGATGGCTCTGCGCTCCATATGTTGGATTTGGAAGCTCAATTACAAATCGGCCTCTTGGGGGACCGCAAGGTGATACTCATCGAAAATCTTCGTCCCATGATGAAGGGTAACGATAAAGAAGAGGATTCTTCTCAACTCGGAAGTGTAGAAGAAGAACAGAAATGGCTATATCATTTAACGCACAGCGACAATATCCTGGTCCTCTATTTTTATCAGAACTTAGACAAACGGAAACGGTTTGTAAAACAAGTGCTCAATGCGGCTAGAGTTGTGGAATGCCCTTCTTTAAAGAATAAACGAGATGATATGGTTCGCATCATCCAGGATTTACTTCAAAGCAAAAAGCTACGGGCGGATTATGCGGTAATCGATCATTTGGTTCAAATAGCCGGAAGTCAAATCGGTATTGCTGAGCAAGAAATTGAAAAATTAGCTTTAATTTTTAAACCGGATCAACCAATTTTGTTGAAAGATGCGCAACCATATCTGTCACCCTCGGCAGAACTGAATGTGTTTCAGCTGATGGAGCTGATTACTGGCAAGAAAAAAGTACAAGCTATGGCACTCCTTACTGAGATTTTAAGACGAGGTGAGGAACCTTTTCGCTTGTTGGGGCTCATTCGATATCAGCTGCGTCAATTGGTGCGGGTTCAACAACTCCAAGCGAACAAAGTGTCGGAAGCCAACATGGTGCAGGCTTTGGGAATGGGTTCTTATGCTCTTAGAAAGACAGTCTTACAAGCAAAAGCATTTCGTCCGGATACTCTCTACGAGCTGCTCTCCATACTGGTTTCTACGGAAGAAGCCATGTTGAGTGGAACGATGGATAAAAATTCTGCTTTGGAGTTGCTGATGGCGCAAATTTTTGTCAGGGTCCAATAAGAGATTGCAACAAAGCAAAGAGCGCTGTCCCTCGTGTCATGAGGAACAGCGCTTTATGGTTACTCAGCAAATTATACGGCGGCTTTGTTGAGTCGCTTGGTTAAGCGAGATTTTTTGCGTGCAGCATTGTTTTTGTGGAGAATGCCTTTTGAAACTGCTTTATCAATCTGGCTGATTGCATATTGCAAGGTTGCTTCAGAAGTTTCCGTGTGATTGGTAACAGCAACTTTGAATTTGCGAATAGAATTCCGGACTTTGGAACGAATGATATTGTTCCGAGCAGTTTTTTTGGCGGTGATTTTCACGCGCTTAATGGCAGATTTATTATTGGCCATGCGTCTCACCTCCTTCATGTATTTCAGTTCTATCCGTTAACAGCGAGGCAGCAGTATTGGATAAATAGGACTTAGTCATTGTATCATGATTTTTTCCCTTTTGCAAGATGAAATATGAACTTTGCATGTATTTTTCTGAGCCTCCTTGGGTGTCTTGAGAATGATGACAACCTCTTTGTATCTATGTTATAATAAATCCTAATTCATACGGCAAATCCTCAATTATAATTGGGATGTCTTCTACAATCAAGATTTGCACCCAGTCTCCATCATTATTGAAGTGGGTGGGCATTTGAATACGGAAGAAGAGGCCTTGCGCTCATTGGGGTTTTTGGCGGATGCTGTGGCAGAAATCTATCACAGAGGAGAAATTAAATAAAAATCGTAAGATGAGTGAATTAGCATAGCATCAATATGTAATTTGTGATATAATTACCCGATGAAAAAATGGCGGATTATGCCAAAAGGGAGGATGCGACATGGCAACAGAGTCAGGCAAACTAAAAAACGAGGATCGTCTTTATAAGGAAGCGCTGCTAGAGTTTGCCGCTCATAGCTACGAAACAGCCTCCATTAATGAAATTTTAAAAAGGGCTTCCGTATCGAAAGGAAGCTTTTATCACCATTTTACCGATAAGTTGCAGTTGTATTTGGAGATTCTCGATCGCGTTTCCAGTATTCAAGCCGAGTTTGCTCAGCGGCGTTTTCAAGAAATTCGCCCGGTTGGTCGATTGGATTTCTTTATTCTTTTAAAAGTACAGGGTCGACTCATTTTGGATTTTGCCGATGCTTATCCGATTGAGGCCTCTTTTCTCCGGAATGTTCGCAGCGAAACAGACAGCTTACAAGAAATGATCGCTCAGCGCTACTCCATAGAAGGTTTGGAATACTATAGCCATATGATTGAACAAGCCATTGGCCGTGGGGAACTCCGTAAAGATTTACCGGTAGAAGTGATGGGCAGACTGATCAATCATGTGATGATAAACTTACAGGAGTTTGCATTACCACGCAGCAATTTTTTAGGAACCCGAGATGAAGCAGCCATTACGGCTCAATTGGATTATTTACTCAGCTTGCTTCGAAGCGGTATGCGCCGTTAAGAAACCTCAGGAAGGTAGGAACCCTTTGTGAACCGAATGAAACACATACGTAATTTTTGCATTATCGCCCACATTGATCACGGGAAATCCACACTGGCCGATCGTCTGATCGAGTATACCGGTACCCTTTCCTCTCGTGAAATGGAAAACCAAATATTGGATTCCATGGACTTAGAACGGGAACGTGGCATCACCATAAAGTTGAAGTCCGTCCGCATGCAGTACATTGCCAAAGATGGGCAAATTTATCAGCTGAATCTCATCGACACTCCCGGCCATGTCGATTTCAATTATGAAGTATCTCGCTCGCTGAATGCTTGCGAGGGGGCCATTTTAGTGGTGGATGCCACACAAGGAATCGAAGCCCAGACCTTAGCAAACGTCTACCTCGCACTGGAGCATAACTTAGAAATCATCCCGGTCATCAATAAGATTGATTTACCCAGTGCTGAACCGGAACGAGTGAAAAAGGAAATTGAAGATGTCATTGGGATTGACTGCTCCAATGCAGTTCTCGCTTCTGCCAAAGAAGGAGTAGGCATTCCCGAAATTTTAGAGCAAATCGTGGCTCTGATTCCACCACCCAAGGGGGATGAGAAAGAGCCCTTACAAGCTCTGATTTTTGATTCGCATTACGATAACTACAGAGGTGTCATCTGCTATATTCGGGTGGTGCAAGGCGAGTTAAAAGCAGGAATGAAGATTCTGCTGATGGCGACCAATAAGGTGTATGAAGTCCTAGAGGTTGGAACATTCCGACCTTCCATGCAACCCTTACCTGTGTTACAAGCAGGAGAAGTGGGATATGTAACAGCCACCATACGAACAGTACAGGACACTCGGGTAGGCGATACGATTACCGATGCCGATCATCCGGCGAGCGAACCGTTGCCCGGTTATCGCAAAGCTACCCCCATGGTTTTCACCGGTATTTATCCTACCGAAACCAGTGAATATCCTGCCTTGAGAGATGCCCTCGAGAAACTGCAGTTAAACGATGCTTCATTGTCCTTTGAAGTGGAAACTTCCATTGCATTGGGTTTTGGCTTTCGGTGCGGTTTCTTGGGTTTGTTACATTTAGAAATTGTGCAGGAGCGTCTCGATCGTCATTACGACATCGACATCATTACCACCGCTCCCACGGTTGTATATAAAGTAACAAAAACCAATGGAGAAGTCCTAATCCTCGACAACCCCTCTCAGGTACCCCAACCAACGGAGATTGAAAAAATCGAAGAACCTTATGTGAAAGCCACAATATTAACCCCCGACACCTATATTGGCACGGTCATGGAGTTGGTTCGTGAACGGCGTGGTGTTTTTGATCACATGGAATATTTGGACCCTCATCGCGTCATGCTGCTGTATGTGTTGCCATTATCTGAAATCATCTACGATTTCTTTGATCAATTGAAGTCAAGAACTCGAGGATATGCTTCCTTAGACTACGAGCTGACCGGGTACCAGGAAGCCGACTTAGTAAAGATGGATATTTTAGTTGCGGGGGATCCGGTGGATGCGTTAGCGGTCATAGTTCATCGCGAAAAAGCGGTTTCCCGTGGACGTGCGATTTGCGAAAGGCTTCGAAAAGTCATCCCAAGGCAGCAATTTGAAATCCCCATTCAAGCGGCGTTGGGTAATAAGATCATCGCCCGAGAAACTATTTCGGCGTATCGCAAAGATGTATTGGCCAAATGTTATGGTGGTGACATCACCAGAAAACGCAAGTTGTTGGAAAAACAAAAAGAAGGAAAGAAAAAGATGCGTTTGGTTGGTAATGTCGAGTTGCCACAAGACGCCTTCATGGCCGTTCTGAAAATTGATAAATAAGTTGAGAAGCTTTGCCTGAATTCAAGCCATCAGGCAGGGCTTTTTCATTGAGAGGTGAGTATGTTGGCGGGTTTGTATGTGCATATCCCTTTTTGTGAGAGCAAGTGCCTTTACTGTGATTTTGCTTCCGGGGTTTCTTCTCAGGAAACCATTGAGGTATATTTACGGGCTCTGGAACGTGAAATGGCATATTATGCGGCAGATGATCGAGTGAAAGCCATACAATTTGAGACTTTATTTATTGGTGGAGGGACTCCTTCTGTGCTATCGATACAGCAATTAGCACGACTCTTGGAAAAGATTCACGAGTATTTTCATTTTCAAGAGCAATCCGAATGGACCATGGAAGCCAACCCCGGCAGCCTCACAGTAGATAAAATTCGAATTGCTCAGAATTTGGGGGTGAATCGCTTTTCTGTAGGAGTGCAAAGCTTCGATAACACATTGTTAAAAAGAATAGGTCGTGGTCATACAGCCGAAGAAGCGAGACAAACGTTGTATGGAATACAATCCTGTGATGTGAAGAATTGGAATCTGGATTTCATTTATGGATTGCCGGGTCAAACTTTACATCAATGGAGTGATACCCTGCAAGAAGCCATAAAGTGGCAGCCCAGCCATTTATCGCTATATAATCTTATCGTGGAAGAGGGGACACCCTTTGGCTTTATGCAAGACGCCGGATCTTTGTTGTTGCCCAGCGAAGACGAGCAATATGCCATGATGGAAGTTGCCGATGCACTCATGCAGAAAGCGGGTTATGAGCACTATGAAATATCAAATTATGCGAAAGCAGGGTTTCAATGCAAGCATAATTTGTTGTATTGGCAAAATCGAGAATACTTGGGTGTGGGTACATCCGCATATTCCTTTTTGGATCATCATCGATTTGCTCATACATCGAGTGTAAAAGAATACATACATCATTGGCAAGAACACAACTCCCCTTTGGTCAGTGAAGACGAGTTCACCACACCGGATATCGAACTCACCGAAACCATCCTCATGGGTTTGCGCCTCATGCAAGGAGTATCTTATCAAGAAGTCAATCGACGTTTTGGCATCCACTTTCAGGAGCGGTTTCGAGAGGCGATTGCTACTGGGATACAGCGGCAATGGCTTGAGGAAACATCACAAGGTTATCTGCGCCTAACGCCACAAGCCATCCCCATTGGCAACCAGGTCTCGCTATTGTTTTTAAAGGATTGACTTTGACCTTCCCTGACTTTTTTTCTTGCCCCCCTTGACAAATGGGTAAAACTGTTGTATCTTTTCTTTGTTAGCACTCATAGGCTTTGAGTGCTAAGAGTGTTTTAGATGAAAGGCAGGGGATGTTGGATGGATTTAGATGCACGGAAGAAAAGAATCTTACAAGCGATTGTGCGAGACTATATACTGACTGCGGAACCTGTGGGATCTCGAACGTTAGCTAGAAGATACTTAGTGGATGTGAGTGCGGCCACCATTCGAAATGAAATGGCAGACCTAGAAGAAATGGGTTTTCTGCAACAGCCACACACCTCTGCAGGGCGCATTCCTTCGGAAAGTGGTTATCGGTTTTATGTAGATCATCTGCTGGATGAATCCAGTTTATCGGCGCAGGAAGTTTTGACGATGCGCCAGATTTATCAACAGCAGGCACAGGTATTAGAAAATGTTATTCAACAAGCAGCTCATTTATTGGCTTCTTTAACCGATTACATGGCCATGGCTTCTGGCCCTCAGCCACAAACTAGCAGATTAAAGAAATTGCAAATGATTGAAATTCAAGAAGGCAAAGCGCTGGCTGTGGTCGTAGCCGAAAATGGTTTGGTAGCCAACCGCATGATTACGGTACCGGTCACTATGACACAGGGAGATTTAGACCGGATTTCTGAGTTTGTCAATCGCAAATTCCAGAATGTAACTTGGAGCCAAATGCTACAAGCGGGGCTTCATACGGTTCGACACGAAATTGGACAGCGCATCGAGCAATTTGATCAAGTCATCGACCTTATTCAGCAAGTGTTGATGGGGGAGAGAAATAGTGAAGTCTATTTGGGCGGTGCCTCAAAAATGCTGGGTCAACCCGAATTTCAAGATGTGAATCAAGTACGAAGCATTTTACACTTGCTCGACCATCGAGAAACCATGCGCACGCTCATAGGAGAACGTCAGCATGATGATCAGGTTCAAGTTACCATTGGCTCCGAGAATCAGCTTCAGGAAGTGGAGAATTGTAGCCTGGTCACGGCGATCTATAAATGGAACGGAACCCCCCTGGGGTGGATTGGGGTATTAGGACCGACCCGCATGGATTATGCCCGGGCAGTCACGGCGGTACGTGAAGTCAGCAATCTATTGACGGAAATCTTTACAAAAAGCTAAAGGAGAACTTGACCATGGCCAATCAAACACCTCCTCGTGAAGGCGAAGACAAAGCATCTGCTTTAACGAACAATGCCGCGGCGATACGCGCCATAGCTAGTGCTGTGGAAGGGACAATCGGTCCAAAAGGTTTAGATACCATGCTCGTCGATCGATATGGTGATGTGTTAATCACCAATGCCGGAGTGACGATTTTGGAAAAAATGGATGTCAATCATCCGGCAGCAAGATTATTGCTCAATGTGGCTAAGGCACAACAAGAAGAAATTGGTGATGGAACGACCACTGCCACAATCATGGCTAGCAGTCTTGTCAACGAAGGTGCCGAACAGGTGAAACGGGGTGTTCCCATCGCCCGAGTGATTGAAGGTGTAAAATTCGGAGTCCGCCATGCTCTGGAATCTATGGAGTCCCACAGCCGTAGCGTAACGGATATGGATCGTGTAGTTTTGAAACAGGTCGCTTTGGTAGCCGGGCGCGAGCACGAAGATATTGCCGAGTTGGTCGTCGAAGCAGCAAGTCTCATGGGGCGTGAAAAACTTTGTGATCCAGCATTTAAGTTAAGTCAAATGATTCTAGCCAAAGAGGGTGCGCAGAACGAAGTCTTCTTGGGCGTGATGATTGAGAAAGAACCCCTCCACAAAGATATGCCACATCAATTAAAGGACGTACCGGTGCTTTTGTTTGATGATGCCTTAGAGCCTGATGAATTTGATGAAGAGGCCTTGGCTACCGAAAGTGGCTTTGCCCGTTATATGGCGATTCAACAGGAGTTCCGTGAATCGGTTGAGAAAATCCTACAATTGGGTGTGAAATTCATTTTAACCGACAAGGGAATCCACCCATTCGCCGAAGAGGCCTTCACCGATGCAGGAGTCATGGTCTTAACGCGAGTGCCTGGCCGAGCAGTACGCCAAGTTGCAGAGCACACCGGTGCCAAACGGATAAAACGATCGGCTCTAAAACGAAACCTCCCCGAGTTAGCGGTGGCTTTAGGATACGCCAGTCAGGTCTATCACGATGAAAGACTGGGGCATGTACGAGTACTTGGAGGAAACGGCAAAGCCATTGCAACGATCTTAGTGGGGGCTTCCACAGCAGAAGTGGTCGGTGAACGGGAGAGAATCGCGAAAGATGCGGCTTCTTCAGTACAAGCAGCGGTTCGAGGTGGCATTGTTCCGGGTGGAGGTGCTTTGGAGATCGCGGCCGCACGTGATATATTGAAGCTTCGTGACCAGCTAAAAGGCATGTCTGCTTATGGTTTGGATTGTGTGGTAGAAGCGCTGAAACGACCATTGGCACAAATCGTGGAGAATGCAGGGTTCAATCCGCTGGAGAAAGTGGAAGAAGCTTTGGCGGCACAGGCCAATGAGAATAACGATTGTTTAACCATCGATTGCGATACCGGGGTGGTGGCCGATTTATATCAGCAGGGAATCATTGACCCCACTCTGGTCAAAATACATGCACTAAAAGCGGCAGGTGAAGTGGCAATTGCCATCTTACGCATCGATACCATTATCAAGAAGCGAGAGGTTGAACCGCAGCAAGGGCAGGGCCTTGTCTGATGAGACCCTTTACATCGCGATTAAGAAAGGAATGGAATCAAATGTTTCAAGGGAAAGAGGATCCGGTAAAGGATGAAAAGGCGAGTGAGCCGTCTGTAGAAACAGAAACGGAAACAGAGGCAGAGTCTTTTGTCGTTTCGCCAGAAATGCTCCAACAATGGGCAGAGAAACTAGAGCAGGCCAAAGAAGCCGAAGCTAGAGTGATGCGCTTACAAGCAGATTTTGATAATTTCCGTAAAAGAACCCTTCGTGAAAAAGAAGAATTAAGCCAGTTTGCCTCTCAGAGAGTAATAACGGCATTATTACCCATTCTGGATGATTTTGATCGGGCAATCGGCGCTGCCAAAGCCAACAGTGAGTTGCAGGAAAGTTACTTAACCGGTCTCGATATGATATACCGACAATTATGGTCGGTTTTGCAAAAAGAAGGCTTAGAAGAAATCGAAGCGCTGGGGCTTACTTTTGATCCCAATTTTCACGAAGCCGTCATGACTTGCCAAGCAATAAACGAAGCAGATGATAACACCGTAGCTCAAGTTTTACGTAAGGGCTACAAAATAAAAGAAAAAGTAATCCGTGCCGCAATGGTACAGGTTGCCCATAAATAAGATAACAAACCTCAACAAAGAAATAGGAGTGACATAACATGAGCAAAATTATTGGAATCGACTTAGGAACCACAAACTCTGTGGTCGCTGTCATGGAAGGTGGCCAAGCCACCGTTATTTTGAACGCAGAAGGAAGCCGCTTAACCCCGTCCGTAGTAGCATTTCGTGGGGAAGAACGTATGGTAGGGCAAATTGCCAAACGACAAGCGGTCAGCAATCCGGATCATACCATTAGTTCCATCAAACGTGAAATGGGAACCAATCACAAAGTAAAGATCGACAACAAGACCTATACCCCACAAGAGATTTCAGCAATGATTTTACGAAAGTTAAAAGAGGATGCCGAAGCGTATTTGGGCGAAAAGATCGATAAAGCGGTCATCACCGTACCCGCTTATTTTAACGACTCACAACGCCAAGCCACCAAAGATGCCGGTGCGATTGCTGGGCTGGAAGTATTGCGTATCATCAACGAGCCGACCGCTGCTGCACTTGCCTATGGTATGGACAAAGAAAATGATCAGACCATCATGGTCTATGACTTAGGTGGCGGTACCTTTGACGTGTCCATTCTAGAAATCAGCGAAGGCTTAGTGGAAGTGAAATCCACCAACGGTAATACCCGTTTAGGCGGAGATGATTTCGACCAACGCATTGTGGATTGGCTGGTATCCGAGTTCAAGAAAGACAGTGGCATCGATTTATCCAAGGATCGCAGTGCGTTACAACGCTTGAGAGAAGCGGCTGAGAAAGCGAAAATAGAATTATCGGGTATTTTAACCGCCAACATCAATCTACCCTTCATAACAGCCGATGCATCCGGTCCCAAACATTTGGACTTAACGCTGACACGTGCTAAATTTGATGCGATGACAGCCGACTTGGTGGAGCAAACCATGGGTCCGGTGCGACAAGCCCTCAAAGACGCAGGCATGAAACCCTCGGATATTCATAAGATTCTTTTAGTCGGTGGTTCTACTCGAATTCCTGCTGTTCAAGATGCGATTAAAAAATTCTTAGGCAAGGAACCGTTCAAGGGTGTGAACCCGGATGAAGCAGTTGCCGAAGGTGCTGCCATACAAGCCGGAGTTCTAGCCGGTGATGTCAAAGGTATGGTCTTATTGGATGTGACTCCGTTGTCCTTAGGCCTTGAGACCTTAGGTGGTATTTTTACCCGCCTAATCGATCGGAACACCACGATTCCTACTTCAAAATCCCAAATTTTCTCTACTGCTGCCGACGGTCAAACTTCTGTGGAAATTCATATCCTGCAGGGTGAACGTGAAATGGCTGCTCATAATACGACTCTTGGTCGTTTTATGCTCGATGGTATCATGGCAGCCCCACGTGGTGTGCCCAAGATTGAAGTGACCTTTGACATTGATGCCAATGGTATTGTAAATGTGAAGGCCAAAGATCAAGGAACCGGTAAAGAACAACATATCACTATTACAGCTTCCACCAATTTGAGCAAAGAACAAATCGATCGTATGGTGAAAGAAGCCGAAATCAATGCTAGCGCAGATAAAGAAAAACGCGAAGAGATTGAGACTCGTAACCAAGCCGATAACCAAGTCTATCAAACCGAAAAAACGCTGAAGGACTTGGGTGACAAAGTCACTGCAGCAGAGAAAGCCGAAGTGGAATCGGCCATTGAGAAAGTGAAAGAAGCACTCAAAGGAAGCGACAGCGCGGCAATCAAAGCAGCTTCAGAAGAATTGACCCAACATTTGTATAAACTCTCATCTAAAGTGTACGAACAGCAACAGCAAGCGGAGCATGCCGGTGCAGCCCCCCAACAAGGTGCACCCAAAGACGATAATGTCGTTGATGCCGATTACGAAATCGATCCGGAAGATCCGAAATACGAATAAAAGTCAGGTGACCATAAAGGGGAAAGTTATTCGCTTTCCTCTTTGGGTTGCTTTGAGGGGTGTGAAGTAATGGCAAAGAAAGACTATTACCAGCTGCTGGGCATTGAGAAGAATGCAGATGAGGCGGCTATTAAGAAAGCCTATCGCAAACTGGCTCGGGAGTTGCACCCGGATGCTAACCCGGATGATCCGGCAGCGGCAGAAAAATTTAAAGAGGTCAAGGAAGCATACGACATTCTTTCCGATGGACAAAAGCGGGCCATGTACGATCAATATGGTCATGACGCCTTTAATCAAGAT
>CALCNS010000008.1 GCA_937897315.1 uncultured Bacillota bacterium | reverse complement strand
CGCCATGTGGGTAGGTAGCAGGTTCTGGATGGGGACATCACAGACATCCAATAAATCAAACAAAGGTTGAATACCAGCTTTCCCGGGCCCCACGTGAAAATGTGCGATACCCGGTTTCCCACCAATAAGCCCTCCGACTCGAGCCTCCATAGCCAATCGACCAATTTCATCCAATGTTGGGTGAGCAGAACGATGATCCGAGATGGCTACTTCTCCAACCCCAATGACTTTTTCCAAAAGGATGACATCATTTCGAACATTCTTGGTAATCGTTGGAGTCGGAACTTCGTAAGCACCGGTATAACAATACGTACTGATCCCTTCCAGCTCCAAGGCCTTCACTTTCGTGAGCAGCGACTCTACAGAACGCGTGGTTCCGTCCGTACCCAAAACGCCAATCAAGGTTGTGACACCCCAGCGCGTAATCTGGGATAGAGTGATTTCCGGCGTGCGGGTAGCAGGGCCGCCTTCTCCACCTCCACCCAAGACATGAACATGGCCGTCAATAAATCCCGGTAGCATTTGCAACCCAGTACCTTGGATGACGGTCACCTCGCCGATTCCCTCTGGTACGGGGATTTCCGGAGCAATATAAGCAATTTGGTCACGAGCTATCAGCACATCCTGAATTCCCTGATCCTCCGGGGAAAAAACCCGGACATTCTTAATGATTTTTAGCATATTTCTCATCCTTTCGTTAGCTTCCTACCTAGATTCTAATGCAACGAAGAAGAATCCTGCTTCTTTGCATACCTAGTTCTTTGCAAAAAGAGCAACAAGGGGGTTCCTAACCCAAAAACAATGATTGCTTGAGAAAGAGAGATGTACAGTGCTGTGCTCCAAAAGGGCAAGGAAAGGAGCGATGACACATAAGCACCGACAATGATGCCGTTGATCCAAACCGGCATGGAGAGTGCAAGAAATCGGTTTCTTCGAAAGCGATAGGTTAAACAAGCAGCCAAAACCGTGGCTAAGGTACCAAAACCCCAATCATATATCCCGAAAGGGCTACTGAGATTGACAAAAAAACATCCGATTCCCAACCCGAAAATCGCTTCTGGAAATAGCATGGGTAACACAGTCATCACTTCTGCCAATCTAAATTGCATCGGGCCATAGGATATCGGTTGTAAAAGATAAGAAACCAACACGTAATAAGCGGCTAACATACCTGATAACGTGAGTTGCCTTAGTGTAATTTTCAAGGTAATCGTCCTTTCCTGTCAAAAAAAAGAGAGCCATGGCTCCCTTGTCTTTGACGGTCCATAGTTTTGTTTAACGGCAGGAGGATTTCGAACTGCCGATATGAGGTTGTATCACTAGTATAACAAGTGTTTTAGCAGAAAGCAACAAAGGAAATGCTTGTTTTTTTGTCGAAGGAGAACATTACTCTATAGAAAAATGGTGATAGGATGAAATCGTTGATAAAACCTCAGATCCTTCCTCCCGAGCGTTTGTTCGAATTTGATCATTTTGCAGTAGTCGATATCGAAACCACGGGACTGGATCCTCTTCGAGAAAAAATCATAGAAATCGCTTGTGTTTTAGTGGTAAAAGATCACATTGTAGGCGAATTCAGTTTGCTCATGAACCCGGGAATACCGATACCGGATGAGGTGTCAAAGATCCATGGACTATATGATGCAGATGTCGCCCCTGCTTGCTCTGTAGAAGAAGGGTTATCCCGTTTTGAATTCTTTGTCGGTTCATTTCCGTTACTGGCTCATAATGCAGGATTCGATTTCAGTTTTGTCCAACAAGCTTTGGGTTATGAATTACCGAACCCCTTGTTTGACTCTGTCGCTTTGGCAAAATCCATCCTTCCCTGGCAAACCCAATATGGGCTTCGGGCATTGTGTACTCATTTCCAAATCGAGAACGAACGTGCACATCGTGCTTTATCCGACTGCCGAGCGACGGCTCAAGTGGTGTTAGCTCTCAAAGAGATGAGAAAGAATCCCCCGCCAACTTCTACTGGGATTCTATATCAAGTGGTAGAAGCAAACACCTATGCCATCAGAGACCAACTCAAAAAAGCTGGATTCCGTTGGTTTAAAGAACATTCCTTCTGGGGAATCCTACTTATGCAGGAAGAATCTTTGAACGATAATGGAGAAGCCCTCATTAAGGGGTATCGTTGCCGTCCTTTTCAAGATTCTCTTTTGGCCGATTGATGAAAATGCTGTTCGGCAGCCAGTAAACCTAGCCAGCTTTTCGCATCACGACAAACCATGGGGTGGCGAAGCGCTTCCTGAAGGGTTAAGTTTAGGAGATTCAATTCTTCGTCTTCATCGGCTGGAAGTGGGTCTTCGCAGAGCATTTCGGCCAAATAGAAGTAAAATAGCTCGTTACAAAAACCTGGAGAACTATAGCTACTCCCCAGCAGAGTTAATTTTTCACTTCGGTATCCCGTTTCCTCTCTCAGCTCCCTTTGTGCCGCTTGGAATGGGGTTTCACCCACATCGATTACCCCAGCTGGTAATTCCTGCATCACTTCCTCGGTTCCGGCTCTCCACTGTTTTACAAAGAGAACATCTCCATTTGGCATCATCGGAATCAGAACCACTGCTGCTTTCTTTTGAACAACCAGTCTTTTCAGGATCTTTCCCTGGCTGTTCTCGACCATCTTCTCTTCTACCGAAAAAATGGGTGTTCGTATCAGTTCTTTTTTCGTGATTACTTGACATTGTAGTGTTTCCATAGTGCCTCCTTGAAAAGAGCCGCTGCTTTTGGCAGCGGCTTCATTGTTATTTTTTCTTCCAAGCAGTAATCCCTTTCACCAATCGAGCGGTGGCTTCTTCTACCAGTTGGCAGGAAGTGGCCAAGTTGATTCGTACAAATCCTTCTCCACCTTCGCCATACAGTGTGCCATCATTGAAGGACAACTTCAAATCATCGAATAACCATTTCATTAAATCCGGTTGGCTCATTTTTAAACCCCGACAGTCGACCCATAGCAAGTAGGTCCCTTCCGGCACATAGGCTTTGAGAGGGGCACATTGCTGATTGATCACGTTCACCATGTAATGCAAGTTACGGTCTATATGCTCCTTCATTTCTTCCAGCCAATCAACACCTTTAACATAGCTAACCTCTGTTGCTACTTTACCTATATAGTTT
>CALCNS010000007.1 GCA_937897315.1 uncultured Bacillota bacterium | reverse complement strand
TCGCGAAAGACATTCGCCTGTTTCATATGAAGCCCTATTTGCACGACAAACTGAGTGATTTCCACGAAAAAGATTGCGGATTGTTCGTACGTATGTTCAATATGTTTGGTCAATATGAAGGGTTGTCTCAAGCCATCTTGCAGGTGCAAATGGCGGTGATATATGCCTACATGGTCTGGCAGGTTTACTTAAAGCGCATTGGCATTGGTGATTTCAGCTTATTCGTCTCAGCCTCTGTGTCGTTTGCCAATCATATTTCCCTTTTGCTCAACAGCTATGTGGAGTTTCGCCAATACAGCATCTACATTGGTAAATACCTAGACTTTGAGAGCTTGCCCAAGCGACATGCTTCCGGTACGGCCAAGCCGGTGGTGGATGACCAACCACTCGCCCTAGAATTTCAACATGTGTGGTTTAAATACCCCCGTAGTGAGGAATATACCCTCAAAGATGTCTCCCTATCCTTGCGTGCCGGCGAAAAACTTTCGGTGGTTGGCCCCAATGGTGCCGGTAAGACCACATTCATCAAACTACTATGCCGCTTGTATGCCCCGGAGAAAGGGACGATTCTACTGAACGGTCGCAATATTCAAGAATACAGCGAAGAAGAGTATTACAAGCTTCTGGCGGTTGTCTTTCAGGATTTCAAGTTATTCTCCTTTAGCATTCGCGAGAACATATGCATGAATCAGCCCTGTGATGCACAAGATGTCGAAGAAGCCTTGCATAAGGCTGGTTTGACCGAACGTATTGCCCGTTTGCCGAAGGGCATTGAGACTCCCCTTTATAAGAATTTTGAAGAAGATGGCATTGAGCTCTCGGGTGGTGAAATGCAGAAGCTAACCATAGCCAGAGCAGTGTACAAAGATTGCCCCATTGTGGTCCTAGATGAACCCACAGCGGCCCTAGACCCCTATGCCGAATACGAAATCTACAGTAAATTCAATGAGTTGGTGGACAACCGCACGGCGATTTATATTTCCCATCGCTTATCCAGTTGCCGATTCTGCGACCATATCGCCGTCTTCAACGAAGGACGATTGGTGGAATATGGCACCTGGGAAGAACTCGAGAAAGCAAACGGGCTTTACGCCGAAATGTGGCAAGCCCAATCACAGTACTATGTAAGTCAAGGTGCCTAAAGAAAGAGAAGAGGAAAAACAAGAGCAGCAGGATCGTCACGATCCTGCTGCTTTGTATGGTTGTTTTCCCACTCTCTTTTTCTCTCTCTGTAAGAATATACAACGGAGACAAGCTCCAATCACATAATCCGTGAAAATCTTAACATACTGATAGACAGTTGTATATAGAACTATTGTTACTACTATTTACTTGTACAACAATACAGCAAAGGGATGAAAAACCCCTTGATGTATTCCTTTTAATTTGTAGAGGTATCATGAAAGCTGTAACGCAAGTTCAGTAGCGAAAACATGGTACGCAGGAGCTGCTCAAAATCCTCGTTTTTTCCTAGTTGGTGGTAGGCATATAACTGAATCAGGCGATAAAACAAACCGCAAAACCCCACATTAAATCGCTTTTCCATGCTGGCAAGGGCTTGTTCTGCTTCGGCGATGGCCTGTTCATACTCTTTGCTTCGTTGCATTTGGCACAAAATACGATTGGCCTTGAGCATGTGCTTCCAAGGAACTTTGGTGTTATCGGAATATCGCTCGGCTTCTTGCGTCAGCAAAAACCCCTGCTCATACTCCCCTTGCCGGATTTGTTCACCCAACTTGAATTGCATTTTCGAAATGGTAACCGGATCATCGCAGTTGGAAAACTTAAATTGAGCCAATAAATCTTCTCCTAAACGTCTGCCCAGCAAGATCAACAGCTCCGATGAAGGAGTACGTTTGCCTTTTTCAATGAGATAGATATACTTCTCCGTGCAGATTCCCTCTGCCAGTTCGGTTCTAGATAGGTTTTTGATTTGTCTTAATTCCTTAATGATGATACCAATGCGACTCATATCCTCACCCCTTACCATAGTAGAAGATGAGTTCGGTAGAAAACATATGTTTCCCTTCATTGGGTCAGCAAAAGGAAGAAGCAACAGAATAGAGATCATTCTGCTGCTTCTTTTGACGAAATGTCGTAACACATTCGCGAGATCGAACCAATGCAATCTTACTTTAGAAATGCTTTCACTTCTTCTACGGTTGGTACTTTGCCATAGACAACCACTTTTTCGTCCACAACCAGAGCAGGGGTACGTAATACACCAAAGGCCATAATATCTTTCATATCTTGCACCTTGACGACTTCGGCAGTGATACCCATTTCGGCCACGGCTTGACGAGCATTGGCTTCTAAACTTTTGCACTTCGCGCAACCGGTTCCTAATACTTTAATAATCATTTGAATACTCCTCCTTACATATCTATGTGTTACGCAACTGAAGTTGCTGTAAACCTAAAGAAATAAATGCACAAACGCGTTGAATGTGTAGCCAATGATTAAGATACCAACGGTAACGATTCCGGTAAAGGTAACCAATAATCGTGTTTTCACTACTTTTTTCAACAAAATTAAGGAAGGCATGGAGAGTGCTGTGACAGCCATCATAAAGGAAAGTGCTGTTCCTAAGCCCACTCCTTTGACAACTAAAGCCTCTGCAATAGGCAAGGTGCCAAAAATATCGGCATACATGGGCACACCCACAAAAGTTGCCAGGACCACAGAATACCATTTATCTTGACCGAGCACGGCAGAGATGATGGATTCGGGTATGTAATTGTGTATCGCCGCGCCAATGCCCACCCCAATGAGCACATAGAGCCACACTTTATGAATAATATCCATGACCTGATCTTTACCAAACTGTATACGGTCTTTCAAGGTGAGTTCTTCTTGTTCCATTTCCATCATCTTATTACTGAAGACAAAGGGTTCCACATATTCTTCCATTTTCAGTTTGCTAATCACGGTTCCGCCAATGACGGCCAAAACCAAACCGACCACCACATAAGCAATGGCAATGCGCCAGTTAAAAATGCTGGCTAACAGGAGCACAGAAGCCAAATCCACCAAGGGAGAGGAAATCAGGAACGAAAACGTGACACCAATGGGCAAACCGGCGTTGGTAAAACCAATAAAAAGTGGAATGCTGGAGCATGAGCAAAAAGGGGTAATCGTGCCCAGTAGTGCACCCAAAATATTGGCAGAGATTCCGTTGAATCGCCCTAAAATTTTACGTGTGCGCTCTGGCGGGAAGAAACTTTGAATATAAGAGACACTGAAAATTAAAACCGAAAGTAAGATGAAAATCTTGATTACATCATAAATAAAGAAATGAATACTACCACCAAGTCGGTCTTGGATGGATAAGCCGAACACGCCCTCCACCAGTTTTTGAACTAAGACAAACAGCCATTCCATTTTCAGCAACTGATTATTGAGCCATTCAAATATAAACATTTTTTCTTACTCCTTTGTGGTGCAGGTCATGCAATTTTGTGGTAAAAAGCGCTCTTTATCGGCTAATTTCGCAACATCCGCTGCCAATAGGGGATAATCCTGCAAGTGGGCATGAATGCTCTGCAAAATTTCGGTAAGCAGCGGTTCGCGGCAAACGTATGAGTAAAAAATAAAGCGGTCTTTACGTTGATCGCTGACGATGTTCAAATCTTTCAGCTTCGCCAGGTTACGTGAAACCCTTGGCTGTGGCACATCTAAAATACCGCCCAGCTCACAAACACAGAGTTCATCTTTCAATAACAGCACCAACATCCGCAAGCGGGTTTCGTCGGAGAGAATTTTAAATGTATTGAGAATTTGGTCCATGCCAGACGCCCCTTTCCGTTTGTATACTCATATTCACATATCGCCATATGAGTATATTATAATCCTCTTCGCTAACCCTGTCAAGGTCGTCTTCTGTCACATCACAAAAAAACCAGATACTTTTCGGCCGGTGAGCACGAAAAATATCTGGTTTGCAAATGGTTTTGCCACAAAGTTCTTATAGGGGCATTAGTTCCCCGAGGCCAAGCGCAAGGGGTTAAAGCCCTCGCCAATGACTTCGTTGGATTCTAAAATAATCGTAAAAGCCTTGGGGTCCACTTGCTTGACCGCTTTTTCAATGACAAACATTTCTTTGTTGTTGCAAGCCACCATCACCACTTGCTTGTCGGCTTCGCTGTAGCCACCGGTGCCGTGCAAAATCGTGGAGCCCCGGCTGGACACCGTGTCGATGATATCGCATACTGCTTGGCCATGGTCGGTGACGATGAGCGCCATTTTTCCGGCATTAATGCCGTACATAAGTTGGTCGACCACTTGCGAGAAGAGATAGGAGATCATCATGCCATAGATAATGCCATCGATGTCGCGGAAAATGAGACCACCCAAAAAAACCACGGTGGCATCAAAGAAGAGGATAATTTTGCCTAAGGGTAGGTGGGGTCGTTTGGCCTTGACAAACATGGTCAGGAAGTCGGTGCCTCCGGTGGAAGAGTGTCGCAAATACACCATGGCATAGCCAAAACCGGCCAACACCCCGGTAGCAATGGCTGCTAAGAGCCGATCTCCTTCGTAGACTGGAAATAAGGGTGCTAAGTAATCAATGAACAGTGAAGAGATGAGCATGCAACGTAAGGAGCGTAGGAAAAAGCCCTTGCCCAGGCGGCGGAAGGTGAGCAAGATGATGGGGACGTTGAGCAAGATGGTGGTGGTGCCAATGGGTAAGCCGGTTAGGCGGAATAAAATGATGGCCACACCCGAGATACCGGTCATGGGAAATTTAGCCGTAACGGCGAAGTTATATAAGCCCACAGCAATGAGTAGGCTGGCGACGATTTCAATGCCTATATCGGTGGCGACTTTGCGAATTTTGTGTTTCATGTTATCACCTGTTTCATAAAAAAAGAGCGTCTTGCAAACATACTGTATCATTCGCAAAATCGCTCTTTTGTTGTAAATAGTATAGCATAGATTGGCACTTTTTGTCAAGCATTAGCACTTTTCCCCAATATACATGTGGTGTTCTGCCAGCGCCAGCAGGTCTTCGCGTTCGCAAAGCTCTACTGCTAGGCGAATCCAAGCTTCAACCACCTCGGCAGGTTGTTGCAGGAGTTGCGGTTCACGGGCGGTGAGGATGCCTTCTTGCGCAAAACGGTGTAACTTCTTTAGTGGGAACTCAGCCATGAGCGGCTCGATTTCGTGCTGCGGGGTGAAGTAGGCAAAGGTGAAGGTGTGACCAAAGAAGGTTTTGTTCTCTCGAACACTTTGTAAGTAGTTTGTTTCCACCGGGTCGAGGATGCATTCGGGCATGTAGGTAAGGGCATAATGGATGCCGGAAAGTAGCATAATAAAAGAAACATAGAGTTTGCCACCGGGTTTTAAGCAGTGAAGGGCGGCTTGAATGGCTTGCCTGCGATCGGCAGGGTCCGAGAGGTGGTATAACGGTCCCATGAGAAAGACATGGTCGACTTGTTCTTGCACCAGCGTGTCGGCAAAGCGGGCGTCGCCGGCTATCCCTTTTAAGGGTACTTGTTGCTGCTCGGCTTGGTGTAGGCCAAAGCGAACATTCTCTTCCGATAAGTCGAAGAGAGTGACATCACAGCCTTTTTTGGCGTAGTAGAGGGAGTAGCGACCGGGACCGCCACCGATATCGAGAATGGTGTCGCCGGGTTGAATGTAACAATCCATTTTGGCGACGGTGATGGCAAATTCAAAGGGATGGCGCTCTAGGCGCTCCCACTCTTTGCTGACGTTTTCGTTGTAGAATTTGCGGACGACTTGGATGTTATCTTCCATATTAATCGCTCCTTTATATGCCTATTCAAAGGCGGGTAGAGCTAAGTAGATGGTCATCGCCAGTATGAGAACCCAGTTTATCGTGAACCGAATCAGATGAAATCCGCCGGTGTTGGATGAAATTAACAGGCTGATCAAAAAAGAGAGGATCAGGCAGATGGGTAAGGCCAAATTACGACCTACGGCGACAGGACGATCTACATTTCGCTGAAACCATTTTAAGTGTTCCATGAGTATCATCCTCCGTTATGTTGTTTTGTGTGTTTAGAGTGTGAGCTCGAACTGCAAGACAGTGAGGCTGGTTCGGGCTAGTTCGTGGTCGGGTGGCAGAACGATTTCGCGTCGCAGGGTGGCACCTAAGGCCAAGCAGGTGCGGCGGGAAGGTTCGTTGTTGGGACGCAAGGTGATGAGTAGGCGGGTAAGACCGTGTGATTTGGCAAGGGTGAGCAGGAGGCGGCAGGCTTTGGCAGCGATGTGGTGACCGCGATAGGGCTCAAAAACGGTGTAACCGATGTTCCCGCCGATTTCAATGTTGGCGTTGTAGCCAATGCGCAAATCACAGCGACCGATGATTTGACCATCGGATTCGCGGACAATGTGGAAATAGTACGCGGGGACAAAACCCTTAGAGGGGTTATTGGCCGCTTTAGATTCCAGGTGCAGGCGAATTTCTCCGTCGCAGAGGTGCGAGGTGTCATGAAACTCGATGTCGGTGGGTAAGTTGATTTGTTGGGCTTCGACGAATGCCTGCATGCTGGAGAAACTTTTTATAGGAGTATGATGATCTTCCAGGAGTTGCAGGAGGTGGGTTTGCACTTGGTTGGCTCGCACAGACAGTTTAGTGAGATCGTTGGGGTCATAGGCACCCAGCAGGTCGAAGTCGGGCCATCCAAATTCTTGACACAAGTCTTCGGAGAGAGTGCCTTCTAAGCACACAGCGGAGATAAAGGCCAGAAAGCGATTGCCGGTTTGCGCTGCGTGGTAAATTTTTTGAAAGGCAGAGACTCCTTCTTCATACCAGGAAGCCAAATCGTCGCCTGTAAAGGGTTTGGGGCAAGGTCGTAGGCGGGCTGGTACATGGGGTAAGGTGGGTTCATTGAGGTATTGCAAGAACTCTGCGGTTTCCCAGAGCAGCAGTAAGCCATCTTTTTTTAAGGATTCCGGGTCGGTAGCACGCATAATGGCGTCGTATCGTTGCAAGAAGCGCGGTGGGAGCTTGGCTAGTTGTGCAAGGTCTTCGCGTTGCTTTTTTAGGCCTCGGGTGTAGTAGGTTTGATTTTCGTAGGCGATGGCGTTGGCGAGCGCGAGGATGGCGTTGCCTGCCCAGCGACGTTGTTGGCCTAGTGTGTCAGCTTGCATCAAGCGGGCGACCAGGGAAGCGGCTTCCGAGAGGGATTCAAGAGCGACCTGATGCATGAAGGCAGGGTCGCTGAGGTGGCATTGTAGGTCTTGCTGCAATTGTTGGAAGCGTTCAAGATCTTCGACGGTGTCGGCGTAGAGCACCTTCACGTTGCCCAATAAGGGTGTGAGGGGGGAGCGGAACTCCGAGATTCCCTTGACGCGATCCCAAGAGAGGGGGAACAGGTCATAGCCGATGCCTTCGATAATGGCGGTTTGAGACATTGTGCGCCCTTCCGGGGTTTTGGGGATCAAGTAGCAGTCCACATCGGACACCGATGTCGATGTTTGGTTCACGTAAGAACCGTAGAGCAGCACCATGCTGACTTGGCCGGTGTAGCGGTGGGCTTGCTGTTGCAGCCACTCTACGTAGGCCTTATTGCGTTCTAATTCCATGTTCTCCCTTCTTTCTATGTTGTATTTTTGTTACCTCAAGCTTTGACGCAGCAACTTCCCATTTTGTTTCCTATTTACCACTTAGGGGACAGTCCCCTATCTGGTAAATATTCGCCACAAAGGGGACTGTCCCCTAAGTGGTAAATGTTTTGGTGAGGAGGGTGTTGACTTGTTGCCAGAGGGTTTGCCAATCGTCACCGTTGCGGGTGAAGACATGTGCTCCGGCGGGTAGTTGTTGTAGCATTTGCAGCTCGATTTGGTTTCGCATTCGGAAGTATTCGGTCATACCTACCATACCCTGCAGATGATGTGCCTTTCCATAGGGGCTTTGGCAAACCACCTCAATCACGCGGTCGCGCCAAACTGGTTCTCCCTGTTTATTGACACGAGCTGCCGACACTTTGGCGATGCTATCGGTCACATCTTCTGGCTGTAAGTAGATGACCAGCGGATTTAGCGGAGCAACAATATCCCATAGGCGTTGCAAGTGGTGCAGCATCGCCTCTTGGCTTTTGTTGTGAAACATGAGGAGCTCATTCACATGATTTTGCAGCCAAGCGCATTCGAAGACAGCGATATGCTCTTCTTTTTGTGCTTGTTCGGCAAATTGTTGCCAACGTGACAAATGGATGGTGATAAAATCGGGCAATGACCATTTGCCATCGTAGACTTCGTAGGGGGAGAAATCGTCATATAGAGCTTCATCTTCTCGGTTTTCAACTGCAATATTGCTATAGGTAACGAAAACTCTATTCCCTTCCTGCCACGTTTATGCTTGAATTTGCTCGGTATAACCAGCCCATTTTTCCAAAA
>CALCNS010000006.1 GCA_937897315.1 uncultured Bacillota bacterium | reverse complement strand
TACATGGTTGAAACCTTGCGTTTTGATTTATTATCTGGAGTTGTAAAAACCAGTGCTCATCCGTTTACCACCGGGTCGGGTTCTCCTACAGATGTACGATTTACAGTAAAATATCAGGACGAGTACTTTCCCGGAGCGATGATGGCTTCTTTACACGAAATGGGTCATGCTCTGCATAGCCAACAAGGGAATCCCGCCTATGCAGGGACAAACCTAAACGGTGGACCCTCTGCCGGCATCGGGGAGTCGCAATCTCGTTTTTACGAAAACTACATTGGAAGAAGCCAGGCGTTTTGGCAAACTCATTTCCCCGCTCTGCAAAAGTTTATCCCTGAACTGTACGATTTATCTCCCAACGACTTCTGGCGCATGCTGAACCGTAGCAAAGCCGTGTTAACCCGTATTGAAGCCGATGAATTGACCTATCCGCTCCATATCATCTTGCGTTATGAGATCGAACGGGCGATCTTTGCCGGCGAAGTCAAAGTCAAAGACTTACCCGAGCTATGGAATGCCAAATGTGCAGATTACTTGGGAATCGTGCCCAAAACCGATACCGAAGGTGTGCTCCAAGACGTACATTGGGGCGGTAACGTCGGCTTTGGATACTTCCCCACCTATGCTTTAGGTACCGCTTATGCTGCGCAGTTTGATCGTACCCTGCGCCAAGAACTAGATGTCGATACCCTTATCCGTGAAAATAAAATGGAAGTCATCAATTCCTGGTTGAAAGACAAGATTCACTTTAGTTGTGGCCTGAAAACTCCGGAGCAAATATTACTGGAAGTGACCGGAGAACCGTTCAATGTTCAATACTACCTAGATTACCTAAAGAGCAAATATCGGCAGATTTATTTCTCTTAGTGATTTTCGTACATCAAAAAGCCATCGGTGCACTCTCACGAGTATCCGATGGCTATTTTTCATCTTGCTAGACTGTAGCTTTCCACAAGCCGTGCAGATTACAATATTCATAAGCTGCCACGACGGTTTCTCCCTCGGCTAAAGCAAACACGGTTTCAGGAGCTTCGCCTGGTTGTAATGCCATGCGATGATATCCTTTGTTGGTTTGCAGATAAATCCACGGAATATAATGCGCTGGGATCATGGGATGAGCGACTGCACCGACTTTTACTTTTACAGTTTGGCCTTCTACTTCTATCACAGGAATATGTTTTTCATAGGCAGCTTCCACCGTATTGCCGATTAATTCGGTCATCGGCTGGCCGCAGCAAATCATTTCCACACCGGAGTTATGAATGCTTTCTACCAGGTTACCACAGATTTCGCAAATGAAAAATTGAGCATCTTTCATTCAATCATCCCCTTTACTATTGTTATTTTTTGGCAGAATCCAAGTCTGCCTTGACGGTTCCCCATAGAACATGTCTGTTTCACCAGAGTTCCGTCATAAATATGATAACAGGTATGCGAATAAATTGCAAGTATGTGAATGTAAAAATTCTTGAACAAATTATAAATCTTAGAAATCCAAGAGTTCTCCCAACGCCCCGGTGCGCATACCCGTTACGGTTACACCGTGAAGCAAAGCACAGGCCATGGCATTGGTGCTATGGAGTTAGATTGAAGTATTCCTCAAGGCACAGGCCCTGATCCATAATGGCTTTGGCGGCTTCTTTACCGACATATCGATAATGCCATGGCTCAAAACCAATGCCGGTCATCTCGGTTTTATCCTTTGGATAACGCAAAACGAAACCATAGTTCATGCAATGGTTCTTCAACCAAACCGCAGCAACATCTTCAGCAAAACTCTCTGTTAAACCCTGCCCCGCCGCTAACCACTCTGCCGATACAATATCGGCTGCTAATCCGGTTTGGTGTTCGCTGGTCCCGGGAATCGCCACCCATTTACCTGCTTCCTCGGTGGCCGCTGCTTGGCTATAGCCCATAGCAACATAAGATTGGATTTCCTGCTGGTACAAATACTGCTGCAAGTTGGCATCCCGATACCCGGATACCAAACGTAAGCGAATTCCATCGGATTCCGCAGCAGCAATCATGGCTTGCATATGTGGAACGACACGCGAATCCATTTCATAGTAGCCATCGACACTTGCCAGTTCCTCCGGTTCAAAATCAAGAGAGATGGGGTTCTGTCGGTTCACCAACAACAAATACCAGGGAGTTTCCTCCGGCTCTGGTTCGGGATCGGGTTTTGGAGTGGTGATAGGAGGATCTTCTATGGGTTTCGGGTTCGGTTTTGTATTTGGGTCCTCAACCGGTTTGGTGATAGGGTCATTGACGATGGGAGGATCGGTGACCTCAGTTTGAACATCCGGCAATAAAGCTCCTGCTGCTGTCATAAGAGCCAACAAGCAGGCCGCCAAAATCAATCGCTTCCATTCTCGATTCATAAAAAACTTCCTCTCCATCCAATTAGAATTATTTTACCATATTGAATCCTGTGAATCTACCCAATTTCTGGCTAGGTTAAGAAAAAATCGTGAACGTTTGTTGGCAGGAACCTTTCGATATAAAAAAGAATAAAGAAGATAGTCATTTCCTCCATCTACCGGAAAGGAAGATTCGGTTGAAAAAATTCATCCCATGGGTTGCTTCATTCCTGCTGTTACTCTCTCAATTTTTTCTAGTTCACTTTGCCAGGAGTCATCCTCAGTGGACAGAACAAGTTTATAGCCGCCAAACTTACCCCGTCATTGCTCGATTTTTGGATGTACTGCAGCGTTACTTGCCCTTCTCCTTGGCGGAAATGCTACTACTATTTCTGATTCTTGTTTCAGTAGGCTATATCGCAAAGTCGGTTCAACGGCTTTATTTAGACTCAGAATTCACCCTTTGGGTCTTTGCAAAGTCCTTCATTACAAAAGTGCTTTTTCTCGCCATGTCCATAAGTCTTCTC
>CALCNS010000005.1 GCA_937897315.1 uncultured Bacillota bacterium | reverse complement strand
CCGAGATCTAGCCTCTTTCCCTACACGACGCTCTTTCGATCTTTGCTGATAATGCGTTTGAAGTTCAACCCTTTCACCTATTTTCATATGCTGGTACGCATCTGAGACGGGAACATGAATCCGTAATCCAAATCCATGTAAGTCAACAACACAAATTCCCGGTTGTATTTTTGCTATGGAACCCTTCACATAAGCTAACAAATCAGCACCCCCGGTTCATTATTTCCAAACTTTTCAATTTTCTGGATTGCATATGACAAATAGCAATGGCCAAAGCATCTGCGGTGTCATCTGGTTTCGGTACTTCTGCCAGTCCAAGTAGAATTTTAACCATTTGTTGTACTTGCTTTTTTTCAGCTCTCCCATAACCTGTAACAGCTAATTTGACTTCCATTGGTTTATACTCCATGAGAGTCAAATTTTTCTGCTGTGCAGCTAAAAGGATGACCCCTCTGGCTTGTCCCACCACCAAGGCTGTTGTTACATTTCGGCTGAAAAACAACTCTTCCACCGCAATTTCAGATGGCTGATACTGCTCGATGATTCCTAAGACTTGTTGATAAATCGCTTGTAATCTCCGCGATATAGCCCAATCGGAAGGAGTTATGATACTGCCAAACCCGAGAGGTTTCATATGGGATTCTGTGCCACTTAATATCCCATATCCGGTTGTTGCCAACCCGGGATCAATCCCTAATACGATCATAGTGACTCCTTTATTCGATAAGGGGGTCTATTCGTCTTCGTCCTCATCTTCATAATCCGCATTATCATAAACGTTTTGCACGTCATCATTTTCATTTAAGAAGGAAAGTAATTTCTTGAGTTTCAAAAGGGCTTCATCCTCCACTTGAATTTTATTATTGGGAACGTTACTGACCTCGGCCAAAAGAAAACGGAATTGACCTTCCAGACTGGCTTTCACGGTATCCAATTGCGAAGGAACTGTATATATCTCGAAAACATCCTCTTTCACGACCAAATCTTCTCCACCAGCTTCTAGAACAATCATAAGCATATCATCCTCTTCTAGAGGATACTCTTCTCGATCGATGATGATAACACCCTTTTTGGCAAACATCCAGTTCACACTACCTGTTTCTCCTAAGTTTCCACCATATTTATCAAAGATATGACGAATGTCACCTGCGGTACGATTTCGATTATCGGTGATGACCTCTACCATAATCGCCACACCACCCGGTCCATATCCTTCATAGGTTAATTCTTCATAGTTCACTCCATCCAATTGACCGCTACCACGTTGAATGGCCCGTGCAATATTGTCATTTGGCATATTGTTCTCTTTTGCTTTCGCAATCAGAGTTTTTAGTTTGATGTTATAGTCTGGATTTGCTCCACCGCTTCGAACTGACATGATAATTTCTTTGGAAATACGTGCAAACACTTGCCCTCTGGCTGCATCTGCTTTCCCTTTGGTATGTTTAATATTTGCCCATTTAGAATGTCCTGACATCGTAACAATCCTTTCTTTATTAAGGTTGATTTACTGAATTTCGGAGTACCAAGTAGCGATGCGGAGTGGTTCTCCAATAATTTGTTGTATTTCTGTAATCAATCCAGCAACCTTGATTTCCAAATCAATATACTCTTTGCACAGAGGATGTCCTCCTAGCACCTGTGCTAAATGGCGAATCTCGCTCATTTGCGCCGGAGTAGGAGCGTGCCCTGCTTCATACATCGCTGCCAACGCTTTTTGCTTTTCAAAAAAGTCATCCATCATCTCTTTTGCTGCTTGTTGATTTCGTATTCTCATTTTCAGTTGCTTCAATCGTTGAATATCGGGATGCATCGATAAAGCATCTGCTAGTTGATTGGCTAGCTCATATGGATTCATAGCACCACTTCCTTTGCTGTCTGCAATACATCTTGTTATTTTCGTGATAAAGGTTATATTCCCCTTCTTTCGATGACTGACAGTTTTAGTAGACCATAAAAATAAGATATTGGTGTTTTCTAGGAGCTGTGCTATAATGATAAAAGCGATTTGCCAAAGGAGGTCTATGGTATGAATTCTAACAAGAAGAGAAAGAAATCCAAATTACCTAGCATGGCACTTTGGAAGAAAATCTTTTTTGGTTTTATTTTAGGGGTGTGCATCGCAGGAGGTATTGGGTTAGGTTGGGCATATGCCGTACTTCAAGATTTACCGGAGCTGAATCCCAATCTGTTAGCCAATCCTGCTGCTGCATCTACGATATACGACAAAAACGGTGATGTCTTATTGTCGATGTTCCTAGAAGAAGACTATCGACTGCCGGTGGAGTTCGACGAGATTTCACCCTGGATTAAGAAGGCTATTGTTGTATCCGAAGATAAAGAGTTCTATGATCACAATGGTATCAACGTGAGGGGTACCCTTCGAGCTATCACTTCACTTGGAAAAGCTGGTGGTGGAAGTTCTATTACTCAACAATTAGCCCGCAATGTATATTTAACACTTGATGTTAGCTTTGCTCGAAAGCTACGCGAGATGGCTGTTGCCCTACAATTAGAGAAACTCTACAGTAAAGATGAGATTTTAGGATTTTACTTAAATCAGATTTTCTTTGGGCATTGGGCTCAAGGAGTTCAAGCCGGTGCACAAATGTATTTTGGTAAAGATGCCAAAGACTTAAATCTAGCTGAATCTGCTTTGTTGGTTTCAATTATTCCTTCTCCTAATACGTATTCACCCTACATCGATTTAGAAACGTCACTATTTATGCAGCATCTGATGCTGGATCTTATGGTAGAGGAAGGAGCCATATCTCAGCAAGAATCACAGGAAGCCAAAGAGACCCCTATAGAGCTAGTTGGATTGGACATTGCTAGGAATACTTCTTTTACATCTAATTACTTTGCGGATTATGTACTTGACCAGTTACCAAGCTTACTGACCCCATATTATGGATCTAAGGAAATCGCTGAAAAAGCCATAAACTCTTTTGGTTTAGAGATTCATACCACATTGGATCCAGTTGCCCAAAAAGCGGTTGAATTAGCGATAGAAGAAAAACTAAGCGCCTTTCAAGAGCGAAATGATGATGGTCAATATAAACGTCAAGCCGCTGCTGTTGTCATACAACCTGAAACCGGTTATATTGTTGCATTGGCAGGAGGACGGGAATATCCCGAAAATACAACAGGGGCTTGGAACCGAGCAGTAGATTCACTACGGCAACCTGGTTCTTCCATAAAGCCAATCATTGACTACGCTCCCGGAATTGCCGCTCGATACATTACTGCTGCAACCGTGTTTGATGATGTTCCTACCGAGTATGAGACGGTAACGGATGAAACTTGGAAACCCACAAACTTTGATGACTTGTACTTTGGTCTCATCAATGTAAGAGAAGCGCTAGCACGCTCTCAGAATATTCCCGCCATCAAAACCATGCAAATGGTTGGAGTCGACGAATGCATTTCTTTTGCAAGAAATATGGGCATTTCAACTTTGGTGGAAGATGACCGTAATCTTTCTGCCGCAATCGGAGGTCTTACTCTAGGGGTCAGTCCATTGGAAATGACCGTGGCATATGCAACGTTTGCCAGCCAAGGTGTGAGGACCAATCCTGTGGTAGTCACAAAAGTGATCGATAAATATGGGATTACCATCTACGAAAACCGTCCTTATAAAACCGTGGTTTTTGATGACCAAACTGCATATATTATGACAGATCTTTTAAAAACAGTCGTCTCTCTCCCCTATGGTACGGGACGTTTAGCACGATTGGGAGATCGACCGGTAGCTGCGAAATCAGGTACAACCGATGACTTCTATGATTTATGGTTCTGTGGTTTTACCAAGGACTACGCTGCTACAGTTTGGATTGGACACGACGAAGTGGAAGAAATGTATGACTTATATGGCACTGGAATCGCCCCCAAAATATGGCAGCAATTCATGAGCGAAATCCATAAGGACCTTCCAATCCGTGATTGGGATCAACCGAAAAATATTGAAACAGTGGAGATTTGTCGAACTTCAGGATTACGACCTTCCGCAATATGTCCTGACGATACAAGAACTACAGAGGTATTTGTGAGTGGTACAACTCCCTCCCTCACTGCTACTTGCTCGATCCATGTTGAAGCTGAAGTGGATACTCGTAACGGCGAGTTAGCGACTCCTGCTACTCCTTTTGAGTACAAAGCGAAAAAAGTTTTTATTCGTCGTCCGGAACCCTTACCGGATCCCCTTCCCTATGGTAAAATGCCACCGGATGCCGCATTAGAAATTCCAAAAGTTTTTTCGAACCTAAACGGCACGAACTCTTCAACACCTATAACTCCCTAAGCCTAGCCATCTTTCTTATTCCAAACGTGGAGTGAGAAAGATGGCTTTTTCAAAACAACAGTAAATTTTGAATTTTTTTTACTTTGAAAACTATGGACAAGTCTGTCCATCTATTATATAATTTTCAAGGTTAAAGTCCTAACAAAAGCGCGTGGGAGGTATGAAAAAATGAAAAACTTCACCGGAAAGGATTATGCCTTAGGGGTACAACATTTGTTTGCTATGTTTGGTGCAACCGTGTTAGTACCATTGCTAACAGGTTTTAATCCAGCCCTGGCCTTGGTGACAGCCGGCATCGGAACCCTTATTTTCCATTTTTGCACTCAATTTCAAGTTCCCGTCTTTTTAGGTTCTTCTTTTGCTTTTATTGGAGCAGTGGCCACTGCTGCAGCAACCAAAGGCATTCCTTATGCTCAAGGTGGTATCATTGCTGCAGGTTTAGTCTATGTGGTTTTATCCTTCATCATAAAAGCAATCGGTTCTGAGAAAGTGAAAAGCATGTTCCCGCCCGTCGTTACCGGACCGGTTATTTTGGTCATTGGTATCAGCTTGGCGGGAATTGCTGTAAAAGATGCTCTGAACATTGCCACAGCAGATGCATTCCAAACCTTTACAACCCTTGGGTTTACTTCAGATACCATTTTGAACCTTCTGATTGCGCTTTTTACCTTAGCTGTCGTTATCGGTTTCTCCATCTTTGCTAAAGGGTTCTTCAAATTAGTACCCATTCTATTTGGCATTGGTAGCGGTTACGTGCTCTGCTTAATCCTGCATGCAATGGGATTGTTTCATATGGACTTCTCCGCCATTATGGCTGCACCATGGTTCAATATTCCTTATGTCACTCCCGGCTTCTTTTCTCTTCCGAAATTTGATTGGGGAGTTATCATTTCTATTGCACCCATTGCTTTGGTCACATTTATGGAGCATGTTGGAGACATCACCACCAATGGAACTGTGGTTGGCAAGAATTTCTTTGATAAACCCGGTTTGCATCGCACTCTCTTAGGTGATGGGTTGGCTACCCTAGTAGCAGGCTTTTTTGGAGGTCCTGCCAATACGACATATTCCGAAAACACGGGTGTGTTAGCAACCACAAAGAATTATAACCCTGCTATCCTTCGCATGGCAGCGGTCTTTGCCATTATCTTAGGGTTCCTGGGAAAATTCGGAGCAGCTTTACAAACCATACCTGGTCCTGTCAAAGGTGGTGTGGAACTGGTCATATTCGGTATGATTGCTAGCATAGGCATTCGTTCTTTAGCAGAAGCCAATTTGGATTTCACAAATTCTCGCAATCTCATTATTGTTGCTTTAATCCTTACATTAGGTCTCGGTATCGATGTGATTGGTGGAATTCCCTTGGTGCTGGGCACTGTATCGATACGTTTCTCTGGGCTATTTGTTGCTACTTTAGTAGGTATCATTCTAAATACCATCCTTCCGGAAAATGTGTAAAGAAAGGATCTGATCTGTTTGTCGACCCCAACCGTTTATGAAATGAACCATCCCCTGATTTGTCACAAAATATCCATGATGCGCGATCATAGAACTCCTGTTAAGGAATTCAGAGAACTGGTTCATGAAGTTTCGCTCTTATTGGGCTATGAAGCCACCCGCGATCTGCCATTGGTGGAACATCCGGTCACGACACCGGTTGCAGAAACCATTGGTCGATTTGTCGATAAACAGGTCGCTTTAGTACCCATTCTACGAGCCGGTTTAGGAATGGTGGATGCCATGATGAGTTTAATTCCCGCTGCCAAAATTGGTCATATTGGCTTGTATCGTGATCATGATTCATTGAGGCCGGTTGAATACTATTGTAAGCTCCCACCCGATATTGAGAACAGACAAGTCTTGGTCTTGGATCCAATGTTAGCGACAGGTGGTAGTGCATCTGAAGCCATATCTATGATAAAAAAACGTGGTGCACAACGCATTAAACTAGTATGCATTATTGCAGCACCGGAAGGAATCGCCGTATTACATCGCAATCATCCAGATGTAGAAATTGTTTGCGGAGCGATAGACGAAAAGTTAAACGAGCACGGTTACATTGTTCCCGGTTTAGGAGATGCAGGAGATCGTTTATACGGTACTCTATAGTACGTAGAAAAGCCCGTTTGTCGTGAGACAAAAGGGCTTTCTGTTACTACTATAGCAAAAACATACCATAGATATAGAATAATCCAAATGAGGCAATGGCTAATATCGGCATCAATTTGATGTTTTCTTTTGTGACCATTCCCACCCCACATCCTACATAGGAGTTACTGAGGATCTGGCATAGATGTAAAGGAGAATAGTAATACCCAATAAACGACCATATGTAAATGAAGAAAACATAGAGCAACTTCTGATTCACACTAATCGGTAAACTTTGAACTAAAGGTAGCAAAATTCCTAGACTGACCATATTCAAGCCGGTCGATAGCCCCAGCACAGTAGCAATGAGCATAATAACCAACAAGACGCTGAACCCTGACACCGATAAGAACAAATTAGAGAACAAATCCATTACTGAAGCTTGTCCTTTGATGAGATTCTGGACAAAATAAACTCCTACCAGCATAAATAAGGTGTGCAGGTTGATTCCCTTAATAGCGGCTGTCAAATATGTATTCTTCTCCGGGACAAGGAAAAAGGTAAAACCTACGCTAATCAGCACCGATATCCACATAGGCAAGCCGAAAATTAGATTGATTAACACGATACTGTAGATAGGGCTGGAGTATAGTATTAAATCCTTCAAAGCTTGAGAAACCGATGCCTTATTTTCCACCGGCTCATAAGTAACATTTCTTAGGTGAAAGAAATACGCTGAACCTACATACAATATGACCAACGGAATATTTAACGCAATTAAACGGTAAATTCCAATATCGGGCATGATGGAATCAATTAGTAACATAGCCGATCCAAATGGTACTACATACATGGCAACATGCCGGAATGTTAAATTAATGACAGAGCGTCTGTTGGGGGGGATATTTAATTTCTCTCCGATATTATTGACAAAAGGGGCTGACAAAATCGCCCCACCCGGTACCGGTAACATACCCAGAATGGCTGGTAATAGCATCATGATGATTTTAGGATTATGAATGAGTACTTCTAAACTTGTCACAATCTTCTGTAAGATGCCAAATTGATTCAGAATGGTTCCCAACATACCAATCATAATAACCGCCAACATAGTACTTTGTACCGAAGTGGTGGTAAATACTTTCTGGAAAGAATCCCAAACATCGGGTAGTTCTATTCGGGCAAATAAACTCATCAATAATCCCGTTATAACGAGTGCTCCACCAAAGCCAATTTTTTTGATTCTGGTGAGAAATGGCATACAGACAAAAGCGGCTGCGATTCCAATGGCTTGACTCATAAAGTTGTTGACCCCTTTTTATGGTTTTATACTGGAACATACTTTTCAAGCCATGAGCCTGGGATTCCTTTATAGAAAATTGGAGATATTAAGGAGTGCCGAAAAATAAACCAAATATTACCAAAAGCGCATCCCGATACTGGGATGCGCTTTTCGATTATAAGAATAAACCACTGAAGGTTAAAGCGACTATCGACATGAGTTTAATCAGAATGTTTAACGAAGGACCTGAAGTGTCTTTGTATGGATCGCCCACCGTATCTCCAACCACCGCCGCTGCATGAGCCGGGGTTCCTTTTCCACCATAAGCACCTGCTTCAATGAACTTTTTGGCATTGTCCCATGCTCCACCAGAGTTGGACATTTGAATGGCTAAAAGGACTCCTGTAACCGTGGATCCGGCTAACAGACCAGCAACGGCATGTTTCCCTAACACTAAACCCACAACAATCGGGCTTACTACAGCAATAACACCTGGTAAAACCATTTGTTTTAACGCTGCAGAAGTAGAAATGTCTACGCAACGAGCATAATCCGGTTTTCCTGTACCTTCCATGATACCAGGGATTTCTCGGAATTGACGACGCACCTCAGCAATCATGTCCTGTGCGGCTTTGCTGACGGCTTCCATGGTCATCGCACCAAATAAATACGGTAGCATACCACCAATAAGGACACCTACAATAACAGTGGGTTCCATAAGGTTGATCACATTCAATTGAACACTGGTTGCATAAGCCGAGAAAAGAGACAAAGCTGTCAGAGCAGCAGATCCAATAGCAAAACCTTTACCAATCGCTGCAGTAGTATTACCTACGGAGTCCAGCTTATCCGTAACAGCTCGTACGCTCTTGTCTAACTCAGCCATTTCAGCAATTCCACCTGCGTTGTCAGCAATAGGACCATATGCATCAACCGCAACGGTGATACCGGTCGTAGATAACATACCAACTGCGGCAAGAGCAATACCGAACAATCCAGCAAAGTAATAGGAAATAATAATCGCTATGGATATTACGAAAATCGGAGCTGCGGTGGAATACATACCGACAGCCAAACCAGAAATAATGGTGGTTGCCGCTCCGGTTTGTGACGAAGCAGCGATTCCTTTAACAGGTTGATAATCAGACGAAGTGTAGTATTCGGTAATTTGACCGATCACAATACCAGCAACGAGACCCACTACCGTCGCAAAAAAGATATTCCATGTGGAGATTCCCATGGCAGCAAATACAGCTGAGACAGCAACGACTAAAACACCGGAAACATAGGTGCCGGTATTTAAGGCTTTCTGGGGACTGGTACCTGCCCCAGCATTCACAAAACGTGTCCCAATCATAGCAGAAATCGTTCCCACGGCAGCTAACAATAAAGGAAACAAGACCATGGTGGTTTCCATTTTTGCAGTTAAAGCAATGGACATGGCAGCAATAATTGAGCCTACAAAGGACTCAAACAAGTCCGCGCCCATACCCGCAACATCACCGACATTATCACCCACGTTATCAGCAATGACAGCTGGGTTTCTGGGATCATCTTCCGGAATTCCAGCTTCCACTTTACCGACCAAATCGGCACCTACGTCAGCGGCTTTGGTGTAAATACCACCACCAACACGGGCGAATAACGCTATAGAGCTCGCTCCTAACGCAAAGCCATTGACAATATTGGGATCCTTAAAAATGAAATACAAAATGGCTACACCACTTAAACCCAAACCAACGACTGCCATACCCATAACAGCACCACCGTTGAAAGCAATTTTCAAGGCAGGATTTTGCCCTTGCTTTGCGGCTTCTGCAGTACGCGTATTGGCGCTGGTGGCCACATTCATACCAAAGTATCCGGCCAAGACAGAACAAATCGCTCCTGTAACAAAAGCAATCGCAGTTTGAGGTTGTAATACTTCAGATGGGGTCACAAAACCAACAATTAAGATGGCTGTTGTAACGATAAGGACAAACCAAACAAGGGTTTTGTATTCACGCATCAAAAAAGCCATCGCACCTTCATGGATAGCATTGCCGATTTCCTGCATACGTACATTACCAGCTGGTTGTCTTTTGATCCAGCCGGCTAAATAAAAAGCATATAATAAAGCTAAAACGCCAACTCCGGCAGCAATAAACTCATAGGGCATAATTGAATCTTCCTCCAGTTCACTTCAACAGGGAACGCATGACTGCGTCCCCTGTTTTGTTGTTATTTAAGAATCTCTACATAATCACCAGACTTGAGACCGGAGGCATTCGCCTCGTCGGTATCAATGTGAAACTCCAACGCATACGCCGGATTGACTCGGGCTAACACTTGATCAAAAATCAAACTGCGCGGGTTATCCGTGGTTTTCACCCGAATAATATCTTTATCCTTGATTCCATAGGGAGCTGCTTCGTCTGGATGAAGATGAACATGCCGCATGGCGACGATGACACCCTCCTTTAATTCTACACACCCTACAGGTCCTTTTAAGGTAATCGGACCTGTTCCGGTCAAATTACCGCTATCGCGAATGGGAGCTTGTATGCCTAATGTCACACAATCTGTCAAGGATACTTCGATTTGTGTCTGTTTGCGTTCCGGACCTAACACTCTAACATTCTTTATGGTGTTTTTTGGCCCCACTAGGTCCACTTTCTGATCACAAGCAAATTGCCCCGGCTGATTCAAATCCTTCATGTTTGTTAATTCGGCATCTTCACCAAAAAGAATTTTTAAGTCTTGTTGCGATAGATGCAGATGGCGGGCGGAAACTCCGCATAGGACTTTCAATGGTTCCAAATGCTTTACCCTCCTTTATTGAAGTTCAATCAAAGGATCACCGGAATTGACACTTTGTCCTTTGGTGACAAAAATTGCTTTCACGGTACCGGCTTTGGCAGCCATGATTTCGTTTTCCATTTTCATCGCTTCCAGAATCAAGAGCAAATCTCCTGGTTTAACCGTAGCTCCGATTTGAACTTTTAAATCAAGTATGGTTCCGGGTATGGGGGCTTTGATGACTTCTCCATTACCAGACGGAGCAGCTTTAGGTGCTGCAGGAGCTGCCGCTACAGGAACTGCTTTCGGTGCAGCTTTTACTTGAGGGGTGGGTGCTTGTATGGGAGCAACCTGTGTCGGTGCAGTATTGCCACCAACTTCTTCTACTTCTACTTCATAAGCAACGCCATTCACATGGATTAAATAGGTCTTCATCATTCAATCTCCTTTATCCGTCTCTTATTGATACAATCCTTGCCTTGCAGCAATGGTTTCTTGGCGAGCAACTGACGCCCAGCCGTTTTCTAGGGATGACACTCTACGTATGCTATTCACCTTTAAGCCTGACATGACTTCACTGCCCAAATAAGCTGCTAATGCAGCAGTTATCACAGCAACTAATTGTAAATCATCGACGGGGGTTTCGTCAACCGGTTCCGGTTTTGTAATTTGCTGAATGCTGGGAGCAGTAACAGGAGCTGGTTTCTGTTGAAATCCTGCCTTTAGTGCCGATACAACCAAGATTAGGACAATCAGTACCACAAAAACGGTACCCATACCTAATAATGTTGTCACGATTCCTGTTTCTGTTTTTTCAAGAACAGTTAATGCTTGTACCATATTGCCTCCTTAAACGGGTAAGTTACCGTGCTTTTTCGCCGGACGGGCTTCCCGTTTGGTGATGCACATTTCAAGGGCATTGATCAAAGTCGGACGAATCGTTGCTGGGTCTATGACATCATCAACAAAACCTCTGGAAGCAGCTACATAAGGGTTCGCAAACTTATTTCGATACTCATCAATTTTCTCTTGACGTTTGCTCATCGGGTCTGCTGCATCTTTGATTTCGTCTTTAAAAATAATATTGGCCGCTCCGTCCGGTCCCATCACTGCGATTTCTGCATTGGGTAAAGCATAGACCATATCTGCACCAAGATGTCTACTGCACATGGCAATATACGCACCACCATAAGCTTTACGAGTGATTACAGTTAACTTCGGCACATTGGCCTCAGAATAAGCGTAGAGTAACTTCGCGCCGTGACGAATGACGCCGCCATGTTCTTGGCTAACACCTGGTAAATACCCTGGCGTATCGGTAAAGGTGACTAAAGGGATATTGAAGGCATCGCAGAAGCGAATGAAACGAGATGCTTTATCCGAAGCATTAATATCGAGGCATCCTGCCATTACTTTGGGTTGATTTCCGATTATTCCTACGCTACGACCATTTAGTCGACCAAATCCTGTGATGATATTTGCAGCGTAAGCGGGTTGAACTTCAAAGAAATTGTAATCATCCACCACATTCTTCATGATGTCGCGCATATCATAGGGACGATTTGGGCTTTCTGGGACAATGTCCCGCAACCCTTCATCCGTTCGAGTGGAGGAGTCTTCTGTCGGAACAACCGGAGTCGTTTCCAAATTATTGGAAGGAATAAAGCCAATCAAAGTTCGAACCATATCCAATGTTTCTTCGTCGGTCTGACCCACAAATTGTGCCACACCACTAGTAGAAGCATGTACGGCAGAACCTCCCAAGGCATCTGCACTCACATCCTCACCGGTAACGGACTTGACAACTTGAGGTCCGGTGATAAACATGTTCGCATAATTAGTCATGAAGATGAAATCGGTCAACGCGGGTGAATATACAGCACCACCTGCACATGGTCCCATAATAACGGAGATTTGTGGTATCACTCCGGATGCCAAGGTGTTGCGGTAGAAAATATCGCCATATCCTTTCAGAGCATCCACACCTTCTTGAATTCTTGCACCGCCGGAGTCATTGATGGAGATGAAAGGAGCACCCATTTTTACGGCTAAATCCATGACCTTGCAGATTTTTGCTGCATGCATTTCTCCCAAGGAACCACCTATTACCGTAAAATCTTGCGCAGCCACATATACCAAACGACCTTCGACGGTACCATAACCAGTCACAACCCCTTCTCCGGGAGCGTCTGTTTTCTCCATACCAAAAGCGGTACAGCGATGGGTAACAAAGGTATCCAGTTCAATAAAACTATCTTGATCCAATAAATACGTAATTCGCTCTCTTGCGGTTTTCTTTCCGGATGCATGTTGACGTTCAATTCTTTTTACTCCGCCACCTTGCTCCACGGCAGCTCTCTTTTGAGCTAGATCATGAATTTTGTCCATAAGTAATAAATCCTCCTACTACTCTAGTGCTTCTCACAAAGTTCCACCAAAACACCATAGGTGGATTTCGGATGAACAAATGCAATTTTTGCCCCACCAGCACCAATTCTGGGGGTTTCGTCGATGAGTCTTGCTCCACCGGCTTTTAACTGAGCTAGTGTTTCTTCAATGTTGTCTACTTGAAAAGCAACATGAGCGATACCCTCACCACGCTTTTCGATGGTTTTTGCAATAGGACTTTCTTCCGAAGTGGGTTCTAACAGTTCAATTTTACTTTCTCCGATTTGCAACATGGCTACTGTAACCACTTGCTCTTCCACTACTTCTGTGCCTTTTAGTTCTAAGCCTAATACTTCATGATAAAATTTGACAGCTTGAGCTAAATCTTTCACAGCGATACCGAGATGATCGATTTTTTGCAACATACCAAAACTCCTTTTTTTCAACCCATAGTCCGATGGTAGTCGTAATTCATTCAGAATGGAGACTGCTTCGCTATACGCATTGGTTTTACCTTCCGATAGCAATTGCAACAGCATTTCGCGATTCGCATATAAGCTACTCTCGCGTAGGATTTTCCCCCATTGAGCCGATACATTGCTCTCTAGTTCTTTCCACAAGCGCTCTTCTCTGTTTTTCTTCCATTTGCCACTCATCATGGATTGTTCTTTTACACGATGTAATGCCTCTGCCAATAAGTCGATACCTGTTCCCTTAGTCGAAACCGTTTTGATAACCGGTGGTCTGAGTGAACCTTTCGGTGCTAAATCTAACATCATGTTAATTTCGGTAACAACACGTTCGGCTCCTTCTTTATCGGCTTTATTTACGACAAAGAGATCCCCAATCTCCATTATACCGGCCTTGATAATCTGAATATCATCTCCTAATCCCGGGACAGATACCACAACAGTAATATCGGCCGTTTCCACGATTTCGGTTTCTGCTTGACCAATCCCAACGGTTTCAACGAGAATGACGTCGAACCCGTAGGCATCCATTAATTTGATAGCATCTTGCGTTGCAGCGGATAATCCACCCAATCGGCCACGAGAACCCATACTCCGGATAAAGACTCCTGTATCCGTAAAACTTTCACTCATTCGAATCCGATCGCCAAGGATAGCGCCACCACTAAATGGGCTGGTTGGGTCGATTAATATCACGCCAACTTCTTTTCCCAACTGGCGATAATGTTGGATCAGTTTTCCGGTTAACGTGCTCTTCCCCGCTCCAGGAGGCCCAGTAATACCAATCACATCACTCTTGCCCGGTGGTATACATTGATGCAACTCCCCCATAAAAGGACGAGATGTCAAAAAGTTGTTTTCTACATAGGTAATTGCTTTGGCTAAATGTCGCTTCTTCCGCTGACGCAATCCCTGCAGTAAATCCAACTCGTATTCCGATAATCTATTTCTGAACATGCTGACGAACAAATTCGATACAATCGACAGTGGACGTTCCGGGTGTAAAGATTTCCAGTATACCCTGTTCTTTTAAGAAAGGAATGTCTTCATCAGGAATAACACCGCCACCGATTACTTTGATGTCCAGTGCTTCCTTCTCTTTTAAAAGCTCCATTATACGAGGAAATAAGTGGTTATGCGCACCAGATAAAATAGAAAGGCCAATGAGATCGACGTCTTCTTGAATGGCAGTTTCAACAATTTGCTCCGGGGTTTGGCGCAACCCGGTGTAGATGACTTCCATACCGGCATCTCGAAACGCACGAGCAATGACTTTTGCACCTCGATCATGACCGTCTAATCCCGGTTTCGCTACTAAAACTCGAATTGGATTTGACATTTTTGCTCCCCCTTTATATCGTAACCGATGCTTGATACTCACCAAACACCTCGCGCAATACTCCACAAATCTCTCCTAGAGTTGCATAGGTCTTTACCGCATTAAGAATCAAAGGCATTAAATTGGCTTCTGTTTCTGCAGCAGTTTTTAAAGCACTCAAAGCATGTAAGACATCCTGCTGATTTCGCTTTGCTTTTAAATCATGGATTTTTTGAACTTGTAATACTCCAACTTTGGGATCTACACGCAACAGCCCTTTGGGAGAAGGTTCTTTCATGGTGAATTTGTTCACCCCTATGACGATTCGTTCTCCTTTTTCGATTTCCTGTTGCCAAGTATAGGCGCTGTTTTGGATTTCTTGTTGTATGAACCCTTGCTCAATCGCAACAACCGCTCCACCGATCTCATCAATTTTCTTTAAGTACTGTTCAGCAGATTGCTCAAGGGTATTGGTAATCGATTCCACAAAATAAGAGCCTGCCAAAGGATCGATGGTGTCACCCGCTCCACTTTCATATGCGATGATTTGCTGCGTTCTTAAAGCGATTCGTACGGCATCTTCTGTCGGTAAGGCCAACGCTTCATCACGAGAGTTCGTATGCAACGATTGAGTTCCACCCATCACCGCTGCCAAAGCTTGCAAGGTTACACGGATAATATTGTTATCGGGTTGCTGTGCAGTTAACATGGAACCTGCCGTTTGGGTATGAAAACGTAACATCATGGATTTTGGATTGGTTGCATGGAAACGGTATTT
>CALCNS010000004.1 GCA_937897315.1 uncultured Bacillota bacterium | reverse complement strand
GGTCAGGATTTCACCGATTTCGTGAATCCGGATTCACTAAAAGTCATAGAGAATTGTTGGGTTGAACCTTGTTTGGCTGATGCAGAGTCTGGAAGTAGATACCAGTTTTTGAGACAGGGGTATTTCTATGTAGATCATGTGGACTTTGCGAAAGGAAGACTGGTGTTTAATCGTATTGTTGGACTAAGGGATCCTTGGGCGAAACAACAAAGTTAATCGATGGAAGTTTCATTTTCTCTTGTATTTTTTCGAAGAGTGCGGTAGAATGAATTTGAACTAATTTGAAGGAGGGTATTTCTAATGAGCAAAAAAATCTTAGCTGCGATGTTAGCAATGGTCATGATTCTGTTGGCCGGTTGTAACACTCCAGCACCTGCCCCGACACCAGAAGTAAAACCGGTATCACTGACGATATGGCATTATTTCAGCGGTGCCCAACAAGAAGCTCTTGACGCGATTGTGGCGGACTTCAATGCAACGGTCGGTAAAGACAAAAAGATTACAGTTACAGCAGAAAACCAGGGAGCCACAGCGGATTTAGAAAAGAAGATTCAAACCGCTTCCGATGCTGGCTTAGCCCAATTGCCTGACATTATTCATGGTTATCCCGATATCACCGCAACTTTACACGCCAAAGGATTCATTGCGGATATGGGCAGTTATCTGAAAGCAGAAGATTTAGCCGATTACTATGAGGGCTTCATCAAAGAAGGTTCACAATTTACAGGCGGAGAATTCCGCTTAATGCCAATCGCCAAATCCACCGAATTACTGTTCTTAAACAAAACCCTATGGAATAATGTAAAAGAACAGATTGGTGCAAAAGATGAAGATTTAGCGACCTGGGAAGGAATTGCCAAAGCCGGTAAAGCCTATTTTGATTTGACTGGAAAAACCTTCTTCGGAATTGACTCTTTAGCAAACTTCTTCTATTTAGGCGGGTTCCAACAAGGCCATGAGTTTGTCACCCCCGGTAAATTTACCCCGAATGAAGAAGCAGAACAAAGAATTTATAATTTTGTATCCACTGGTATCAACGAAGGTTGGTTGGTCGTTAAAGATGCCAATAAGAAATACAACTCCGACTTCATGAACGACGGAACCGCTGTCTGTTATGTAGGCTCTAACTCCGGAACAACCTACTTGTTCCCGGTGACCACTGTTGGTCAAGCAGAGAACGATGAATTGGCTTGCTTATCCTACCCAGTTTTCGAAGGAGAAAAAGCTGCTGTAATACAACAAGGTGCAGGTATGTCCATCGCTAAGAAGGGTGCCGACAAAGAAAAAGCAGCAGTTGAATTCTTACTTTTCTTGACCAATCCCAACAACACAGCAAAATTCTCTATGGCAACCGGTTATATTCCTGTGCGTAAGAGTGCTCAGGAAAGCGAAGCCTTCAAAGCCTTCTTGTCTGGCAAAAATGCCGATGGTACTGCACTTGATGTAAAGAAAGCCAAAATTTCCTTAGCAATCAATGCCGTCCTGAAACAGTTTGACACCTATGAACTGTATTACACCCCGGCCTTCCCAAATTCCAACGTGGTTCGCCGTAATGTAGATGATGAAATGTCGAAAATCCTCTCCAAGAGCTATACGGATTTCAATACCTTCTTTACCAACCTGACCGCGGAAGTAACCAAGACGTTAACCGGGAGATAAAACAATTACGATAAACGACCTGTCGATTCATCGGCAGGTCGTTTCTTGTACTCAAGAGTAGTTGAGAAGGATTTCTGTTAAGGAAGGTGAATATAGACAGATAGAAAATGGATTGAGACCAATCTATGTTAGAAGGGACCGATAACTGTGCGAATTCGCCTGCAAGACGTAACGGTACGATTTCAAGATCGTAAAAATCCAAAAAATGAGGTTGTAGCGGTCAACCATGTCAATCTGGAAATCCCAGAAGGAAAACTCATTTGTTTACTGGGACCTTCTGGTTGTGGAAAATCCACTACGTTATTTGCCATAGCAGGGCTTCAGGAACTAAGCGATGGAAAGATTTTTTTCAGAGATAAAGATGTAACCAACCTAGATACACAGGAAAGGCGCATTGGCTTGGTGTTCCAAAACTATGCTCTCTACCCACATATGACGGTAGCGGGAAATATTGCCTTCCCTTTAAAAAATGCCAAATGGAAAAAAGAAGACATAGAAGCTAGAATCCAAGAAGTGGCGAAAATTGTCCAGATTAGTGAGTTACTAGATCGAAAACCTGCCCAATTGTCGGGTGGACAACAACAACGAGTTGCCATAGCCCGAGCATTAGCCAAAAAGCCAGAGATTCTCCTGTTGGATGAACCTTTATCGAATTTAGATGCGAAGTTGCGTCACAGCACTCGTGAGGAGATTAAACGAATACAGAAAGCGACAGGGGTAACAACTGTTTTTGTAACACATGACCAAGAAGAAGCCATGACCATTAGCGATGAAATCGTCATCATGGAAGCGGGTTTCTTTGTGCAACAAGGTCAGCCGCAAGAAGTATACGAGCACCCCAGTAACCTTTTTGTAGCGGGATTCATCGGATCTCCAACAATGAATTTCTTTACTGGGCGCTTTGAGGATGGTTCGGTCATGGTAGAAGACTATCGCATTGCTAGCCATTCCGGGGTAAACGGTCCTATCACCATTGGAGTTCGTGCAGAGGCACTGCAACCGAAAGACAAGGGCCTTAAGGGACATGTTGTTAATGTTGAACTATTGGGTCGAGAACGGCTGTGCCAAATACAACTCGAATCCGGACAAAATATTACGATGATTACCAGTATCGATACACAGATTGAAGAAGAGCAAGATATTACTGTTGGGTTTGTATCGGGTAAAGTGTATCTCTTCGATTCTGAATCCGGTAAAGCCATGGCGAGGGTGTAAGATCATGAAACAAGAAGGTTTGAAGAAAGCCCTCCCGTATTTGTTACCATCTTTTATCATATTAACAATTTTCACTTTTTACCCGTTATTGAATGCCTTCGTACAAAGCTTTAATCGTCTACCAACTCCGGACCAATATGATTTATCCCTTAAGACATATCAGTGGTTGTTCAAAGATACCACTTTCTTAAATGCGATACAGAATACTCTCTGGTATTCACTGATTACTGTTCCGGTGTCCATTGGCATAAGCTTAATGATCGCAGCGTTATTAACTTCCATTGAGCGATTACGAGTATTTTTTCAAACG
>CALCNS010000003.1 GCA_937897315.1 uncultured Bacillota bacterium | reverse complement strand
AGGAATGCGTCCGATTATGTCCATTGATGCCGAGGGGAAAGGCACCGTTTTCGGGGCAGCTTTCAGCCAAAAAGGAATTACTCAGAAAATTCTGAAATTGGTTGAGAACGCTGCGAAATCAGGCGGAGTGGATGAATATTGTATTGTTCATGCCAATAACCTCGCCTTAGCTTTGGAATACAAAACCAAGATGCGTGAAATTATCGGAAAGGATCCTGCTTACATTTCGGAGATATCCTCTGTCGTCGCGATTCACTCCGGCCCGGGCTCCGTCGCAGTCTGTTTGACTAAAAAATAGGAGGTTGTTTCATGGATGTTATTCTTCTCATCTTCATCTATTTCTTTGCCTTTTTTGTTGTTGGTACAATCATAAAGAATAATTCTATTGTGGACATTGGTTGGGGAATTGGCTTTGTGGTTGTAGCGACCTATTGTTGGTGGACACGCCAACCCGTTCCCGTTCCCGTGACAGTCATGACCATATTGGTAGCCATTTGGGGACTACGATTGTTTTACCACATCATTCGCAGAAACTGGGGGAAGCCCGAAGATTTTCGCTATGCAAACTGGCGGAAAGAGTGGGGAAGCCAAGTCATTCCCAGAGCTTTCCTTCAAGTTTATATGACTCAAGCAATATTTATGTATGTCGTTGCCTTAGGGATTGTGTTTGCGGGTAAGGATCCGAGTTTGTGGAATCCATCCATGACGATTTTGGGTATGCTCGTTTGGTTCGTTGGTTTCTTTTTTGAAGCAGTTGGGGATTGGCAACTGGAGGAGTTCAAAAAAGACCCCAATAACAAAGGCAAGTTGATGACTTCCGGCTTATGGAAGTATACCCGTCACCCCAATTACTTTGGAGAGTCTGTGTTGTGGTGGGGAATTTATTTACTTTCAAGAGCATCGGGAGCACCATTTTGGGTCATAATAAGCCCCGCAGTCATCACCTATTTGTTGGTATTTGTCTCTGGTGTTCCCATGTTGGAACGTTCTATGATGAAGCGACCCGGGTTTAAAGAATATGCAGAAAAGACCTCGATTTTCTTTCCTTGGTTTCCCAAGAAATAAGGAGGTAGGTATACATGCAAGCGACCGATATACGTAATTTTTTCGTTTCGTTCGGTGTTTTTTTGGTGATTGATTTAGTTTGGCTAGGTGTTGTCGCGAAAAATCTATATGCAGAAAAGCTGGGGTACCTTATGGCCCCCAAAGTGAACTTTGCAGCAGCTTTTATCTTTTATGCCATTTTCGTCGTTGGTATGATGTTTTTTGTCATCAACCCGGCGTTGGCAAAAAATAGTTGGCAAATAGCTTTGTTTACAGGAATGTTCTTTGGATTTGTTACCTACGCAACCTATGATTTAACCAACTTAGCAACGATTCGCGACTGGCCCTTGACGATTACCATCATCGACTTAATTTGGGGAACCAGTTTGAGCGGAGCAACCGCTACGATTAGCTTTTTTCTGATACGCTTATTAAAGTAAAGTACTTGTGTTGAATGATAAACAGAAGGCCTCTGCAAGAATTTGTTCCTGCAGAGGCCCTTTTTTTGAAATGAGGATCGAGTTATTCCACCACGGTAACAGTGACTTCGGGAGGATCATATAAGTGTTTCTTCACGTAACAAGCATTCATGTTTTTGAGAATGGATTGCTTGTGTTGTGGTGGAAAGTCCACCGGGAATTTCACTTGGAAATCCATCTTGTTAATCAAACGAGTCTCTTCACTCTTCGTGGTATCTAAGGTCATTGTAATTGCTTCCACCGGAAGCTCGAATTTACGTCCATAAGACGCAATTCCTGCATACATTCAGGCGCCGATTCCGGCAAAGAAATGATCGGTTGGCCCAAAATTCTCTTTATTGACTAACTGGTCATGCTTGCCTTCCATTTGAATTAGGGTGCCTTGAGGCGTCAGAGAAAACGACATATAAGCCATGGGTAACCCTCCTTAATAGTGATACTTCAGTATAACGTGAATTAGACTTTATTTCAAGTATCAATTTGAATACTATCTTTCTATGCAAATTCACATTAAGCAACACGTGTTGGGAATCAAGAGCGCAAGAAAGTGGCTTCGCGGGAGGGACCTACCGATAACCAGGAGGCTTTCACTCCACAGGCCTTTTCGATGAGTTCTACATACTCTTGAGCAGCTTTGGGGAGTTCTTGCCATGAACGCACTTGCTGCGTATTGCAGTTCCAACCCGGTACTTCAATATATACCGGCTCAGCGCGATACAAGTCTTCAGCCAAGGGCATCCCTTCCACGAGTTGACCATCGATACGATAATGTGTGCAGATTTTTAGGCTTTCCAGCTGATCTAAGGTATCTAATTTAGTAATGGCAATATCGGTAAAACCATTTAATTGAGCAGCATACCGTAAAGCATTCAGGTCCAGCCAGCCACATCGGCGGGGACGGCCTGTAGTGGCTCCGAATTCTTCGCCGAAATTACGTAAATACTCTCCGGTGTCATCGATTAATTCGGTTGGGAAAGGTCCAGCGCCAACAGCGGTAGAGAAGGCTTTCACGATTCCGGTCACTTGGGTGATGGCGTGAGGGGGTAAACCGCTTCCGGAAGCAGCTCCTCCGGAGGTGGGGTTGGAAGAGGTACTAAAAGGATAAATGCCCCAGTCTAAATCACGCATGACTCCTAACTGACCTTCCAGCAAAACATTTTTGCCGCTTTTCCAAGCGTCTTGCATCAAAGGTAACGTGTCGCAAATGTACGGGGAAAGGGTGGTTACATAAGGTTCGTATTCTTGCAAAGTCGCTTCAATATCGATGAGGTTTTCGTGAAAGACAGCATCGATTAGCTGATTGCCACTCTCTAATAACGAACGGAGGGATTTCATGAATATCTCTCGATTTAACATGCTACCCATTTGCAAACCAACTCGCAAGCTCTTCGCTGCATAGGCGGGAGCAATTCCGCGTAAGGTCGAGCCTTGTGCTTCTTTGCCACGAGCTAACTCCAACAACCGATCAAGATAACCATACAGAGGTAAAGAGATATGAGCCCGGTTCGATATTTTTAAGTTATGGGTTGGTATCCCGGCTTTGTGCAGGGATTGGAGTTCCTGAATTAAAGCTGCAGGATCCACTACCGTCCCGGTACCGATAATGTTGGTGACTTCCGGGTTAAAAATCC
>CALCNS010000002.1 GCA_937897315.1 uncultured Bacillota bacterium | reverse complement strand
GGGCATTATTCAGCTTAATGGTCCAGTTCTGAGTACGAACATCGTTTTCCCCGAAGGAGGTAGCGGAGTTCTGCAGCGCTTCTTTGAGTAGCTTTAGTCGCTCCTTTTGAGCATCGATTTCCTTGTTCAAGACCTGATTGCGAGCGGTTAAGGCGGCCATGGACTGATCGTTTTTGTCGAACTGCGACTGAGTCAGTTTCATTTCAGAACTGAGCACTTTGAAATTAGCATCGATTTCTCGTAAAGCACTCTTAAACTCTTTCTCACCTTCGATGCCAATTCTGACACCAAATTGATCGGACATCCACCCACCTCCTTACATCACATCGTTTAAGATACTGTCGATATAGACTTCCTGTTTCGGTTTCTTCCAACCCTGCAGTTGCTCATAAATCTCACGCTGGTCCAGAAAATGACCTAAGGGCATTAACCAAATCTCACGCTCTGGTCGTAAGAGTTGGGTGACACCACAAAAAAGGAGCCGGGCAAACGTTTCAGAATCGCTTACCCGGCTCAGGCGTTTTTTGGTTCTTCTTCACTTTGTACATGTTGCTTTTGACCTGCTTGTAATGCAGCCAGAATCGCTTCTCGATAACTCGTCATTTCGTAAGGGTCCATTCTTAATTCCAACTCGTCTGCTGTTAACAGAGGTTTATTGGTTTTGTTCTCTAGATTCTCGATTAAGATACATTGATTGGCTAAGATAACAATTAACCAAACGATCTCGTCGATCATTCCGTTCAAATCCATGCTCTCCAGCATCTTGTTACCTAATTCCTCCAACCCTCCATACCGAGTAGCAATATCGCGGGTCGCTTTCAATGTTAAGAGGAGAGGAAGCTTCTCTTTGCCTAAGACGAGATAGGTCACTCTTGAATCATCGATCATGTTATGCACCTGCCACTGTTACTTGAGCTACGTTGGAAGTGACTTGCCGCACTCCGGCTGTTAGCACACAGTAATAGAAGTAACTTCCTTCTGTTAAGCTGGTAGGAATGGCGAAGCTTGCTTGTGTTGCTGAAGGGGTTGCACTTCCACCCGAGTTGCTATTCAGGGCATTGACAAACCATTGATAGGTTATTGTCCCAGCAGTACTCGTCGCTGTTACAGATAAGCTTCCACTGATCGAACCTTCAGTAAGCTCCGTTAAAGCAATAGGTTGGCTTGTGATCTGAATGACCGGTGCGCTGGTGTAATCTGGTTCATACACTAAAGCGAACCAGTTACTAAAGACCAGATTCGGTATGGATGTATTATCCTGATCGGCTTGTGCTCGCCAAGGGTGCTTACCTAAGCCGTCCAACTTATTACGTCGTAAGATAACACCCTCGAGTGTGGGTGTCTGAAAGTTAATCGCGTTACCTTTGGTCTCATACGCTTCGGCCGGGATGCCAAACAGGACCCGGTAAAGCCAAAGGTAGAGATACTTACCGCTAGATTTCTTGGAGCGAAAGCCAATCGCTACCGGGCTTGCTTGCTGGTCATTGGTCGAAACTAAGACCCCGTTGGAGTCCAAGACTGCACCGGTCAAATCAGCAGCAATGGTGGGTCCGATGTCTTTAATACCAAAGCTGATCGTGCCATCGCTGAACTCTCTTAAGAGGGTGTCTAGCACATCATCTGCGTAGAGTTTACCTTCTATGGTGTTGATTTGTAGATTCGCGGTCATGGCTTTGGCGAGGGGGATTGGAGTTGCGTAGGTTTCATTGCCGTTTGAGTCTTCTGTGATTTTGGCATAAAAGAGATTGTCTAAGCCAATTGTGGCCATATTGTTATACCTCCCATGGATAGTCTTTCGCTACCTCGATGACGAAGTGGTGATAACCGGTATCTGCTTCATATCCTAGGTAGCGGCGGTCGGTGATGGTGATGTCTGCATTCAGCAGAGTCTGAACGATCTGATCCTTGATCGTGTTATAGTTCCCTTGGTCGAAGAGGGATAGTCGAACTTCTTGCGTTTCGTGTTGTGGTTGGTTATCTGCATAGAGTTGAAAGGTTTCTGTTAGAGGAGTCAGAACCAGATAGCGAGCCGGTGGAGCTTGCGAGAAGGTACCAGTTTCGATGGGGAGTATAGGGGATAACAAGGTAATCAGCTCTCCTAATAAGCTCATATCTGTTCCAACTCCCTTTGAAATTGCTTTTGCATAGAATCTAGGCATTCTTTTCGGCTACTGATTTTCGCAGGCTTCAAAAAGGGTTTTGAGGCTTGATTGCTCCTGCCGTATTCTAAGATATTGGCGATTTTGGCATTACTTGATCCATCTTTACGAGGTTCAGAGAAGCCAATCTTCACATTGTAATTTCCCTCTCGATCGATTCTTGACGGAGTGGTTCCTAAGGATTCCAGGAGTTCCCCTGTGGAGCGAGATTCGGTTTTGGTCTGATTGCCAATCACACCTTGCAAATTGCTTCGAACCTTGTTTTCTACGACTTCCGCTCCGGCTGCTAAGACTTTAGGAATGATGCGATCTGTTTTTTCACCGAGACGAG
>CALCNS010000001.1 GCA_937897315.1 uncultured Bacillota bacterium | reverse complement strand
AGGACAATACTTGGCTGCCTATGGACAAGGATGGCAAAGAGATAATCTTCGTTGGCAACAAATAGAGTGGACCACAGACAATCAGCGAACACCAAACGACTGGTATGAATTTCTTCAACATCAATACGATTTCAAGAGCATAGGAGTTTTTGTTTTTGAACCGGGAAACACATCTGGATTAACAAAACTTCCTTCTCCGCACTTTATAAAGGCGTTAGCTTTGATTTGTGAAGAAAACCACATTGTTACAGTGGTGGATGAAGTCACTTGTGGATTAGGACGCACCGGAAAATGGTTTGGCTTTATGCATTATGATCTTAAACCTGCAATTATAGCCGTAGGGAAAGGCTTAGGAAATGGGTATCCGGTCAGTGCGGTCATTCTGAGCCGACAAACCATCGATGAAGTAGAAAATACAGGGTTTCATTTTGCTCAGTCCCATCAAAACGACCCCATGGGCGCGCGTGTTGCCTATGAGGTCGTATCGAAAATTGAAACAGCAGATCTGCTTCTACATACAGATAAAATAGGACAATATTTGAGAGATAGGTATGCTGTTTTGCAAAAAGAGATTTCAATCATTCGTGAAATCAGAGGAATTGGGTTAATGAACTGTATCGAGCTCGATAATTCAGTTTCAGAAGAAGCAATGCGAGAAATCGATCATCAGTTGTTTGAACAGGGAATCATTGCTGGTGTAAAACCAAAAGAACGAGTAGTTCGCACCTATTGTCCACTAATCGTATCGAAAGAGATGATAGATCGATATCTGTGGAGTCTACGTATTGTACTTCAGTGCCTTTGAGATCATTTTGACAGTTCTGCAGTAAAATTCTCCACAAGTTCATGAATAAGCGCTTGGCGCGTAAAAGGGATGATCCATTGGATACTCCCTTTTTTTATGAGTGTGCCCCCTTTATTTCGGCAAATGTTACTGAACTGCTCCAGAGCTTGATTTCCACCCATGCCTGAACTAGGGAAGAACTGGGTTACAAAACCAAACATTTTCTTCCCTTGTAATGAGGGAGTTTTCAGAAAAAAAGCTTGTAATACTGGAGAGAACGAGAAACCTCGTACCGGCCCCCCAACAATTATTACATCATAGGACTGGATTTGAGGAACTTGTAATAATCGTACCGCATCTGGCTTCGTTTCATTGTCATTGTAAGCTTCTATCCTTACTAAATCAATCTCGTGACCATGGAGTTGAAGTTTTTCTACGAGCTTTTGTGCAACATACAATGTATTACCCGTTTTTGAATGGATTAGTAAACAGATTTTCATAATAGCACCCTTTCTTATTCTTTTATTGTTGCTCCGGATTGAAGTAGAGCAGCTTGGATGGCTTTTAATATGACCTTGCTACTGTACGTTGCACCAGCAACAGCATCTACATGCAATGATTGAGCTTTCAGAACTTGGTCTGGTATGATTTCGGCGGCTTTCCCTTGGCCATTAAAATGCTTAACAAGAAGAATTTCCTTGATTTTATGTTGTCTTATTTGGACTTGCACTTCCACATCAATAGGCAATACAGTGTATTTACCAGTGTAAGTACCCTCTTTTGCCGAGCTCAAGTCTACATTAGTAATGGCTTCTTGTGCCAAAGCACTGAGGTTCGACTCCATCTTCTTAACAAACCCTGTACCTGCAATGGCAAGGATGAGGAGAAGAGCAAATGTTATGAGTAAAATTCGCTTAGCTTTTTTCATGGATTTCGCCTTTCTTCAATTGAGATTCTAGCAGATATCTAAAACAATTGGTAATCTCTCGATGAATATCTAGTTGAGTTTTGTTACTTTGAAAGCTCAACAAAAGCAAGCCTTGCACCATATAGATCATAGACGTGGCAACAGTTTCAAGATTCTCAAGTTCTATCACACCATCTAATATTAAACGAGTGAAAGAAGAGTGCCACATGCCTTGAAAGCGCTGTTCAAGTTGTCGGAAACGATTGTCGTTTTCCGGTTCTTGGAAGGCATGGAAATAGAAAAAACGAAATACCGTAGGGTGCTCAATGAAGTAATCCGCATACCTTGTAAATGCTTCGATTATTTCTGATACAGGATCCGTCGTAGAAGAGGTGGGTTGTGAAAGTTCCTGAATCATATCCTCAATCATTGAAATTCGTAGTTCCCAAAACAAATGCTGAAGGTCGTTAAAATAATAGTACAAGCTTGTGTGCGAATAACCGGTTACTTCGGACAATCTTCGTGCTGTAAGCACATCGTGACCTTCTTGTATCAGAATGTTTTTCGCCGAAGTCAGCAACTCTTCATTGGTCTTTGTGCGTTTCGTCTTTTGCATATACTCTCCTTATTTAACAAAGTTAAAATTTTTAACAAAGTTAAAATAACATAATCGTCGGTTGTTGTCAAGAAAAATCTCCACCTATTCAAAAAATAAGTGGAGATTGTGTATGTTCCCTTTGAAATTGTCTTCATAGATTTCCTGATAAACAAGAATTGCTTGCTTGAGGTTTTTAGGAATTTCATATACCAATAACCCGGATAACACTTCATCTTTAGCGATCGTATAGGAATCAGGTAATTGACCCTCTAAAAAAGGTTCCAGAGGGTACAAAGTTTGTTCTTTACCCACTTCATCTGCATACACTAGCTTGAAATCGGCATAACTCATAGGCAAAGCTGAAGATGTTGTATTGTGAAGGTGAATCTCACAAGCCAAAAATTGGGACTGACGATCTTCGGGCAGAAAGTTTTGCATATTCCTACCTGTTTGCAGAGAATCCAGACTCCATGTGAAAAAAGCAGTCGTAATGGTGTCACCCATCTCATAGGTATATTTCTCACCATGGGGTCGAGGGTCCTTGGTCATTAGCGAACAAGCAGGTAGTAACAACAAGAGTAGTATTAGGATGAAGAATCGTCGTGAACGGCTCATGAAAACATCACCTTGCATTAGGTTTTAGTTGTCGGTTTTTCTCGGATGATTGGGGTTGTTCTTTTTGCGTGAGCGGAAATACGCATTGGATTTCTTTTCTGGTTGCTGTGCAGGGGGTTGATGTGACGGAATGGGGTTCGCAGAATTGGGAGCCAATTTTCTTATTTGTTCACCGGGCAGTTTCACAATGGTTTGTTTCGCCAAAGGAGCGGGAGATAAAACTACAGAATCCTGAGGACGCTTTTTACGCAAATCTTGTTGAGGTGATTGCATGGGTTTACTTTGACTCCGGTTCTCAGACACCGGCGAGGGTGGGTTGTTTTTCACGGGTTGTTGCTGTTGTTGAATTTGCTGCGCTTGAGAACGATTTTTTCGATTTCTTTCATTATTGCGAGCGTCTTTTTGAGGGGTTCCTTCTGGAGCAGTGTTGGGAACAGGGGTAGGTGTTTCGATAATAATTTTTTCACCTAAACTCAATTCCGGTAGTTCAACCTTTTGATTGGGAGAGTGATATTGCACAACGGTATGTGCTCCGCAATTTTCGCATTGATACAAGATACGGATAAATTTTTGATGTCTACTGCCTTCGTGGCTGACCAGCAACATGCGTTTTCGGCAATACGGACAGGTTAAGCGGTGGTCATAACCCACCGGACCGATTTTGACTCCAAATTCCATATCCCATTCAACGACTTCTTCAATTTTCATCATTCGAGCGGGATTCTTGTTCAAACCCGAGCCGGGATAATTTTTTGGTAAAGCGGGTTCTTCGGTAGTTTCACTAGAGGTGCGATTTTTTTCCAGTTCTTCAGTCACTGTATGATAATCCTCCTTAGGGGTTGGTTTATGAAT